>JAHIGH010000236.1 GCA_018900295.1 Patescibacteria group bacterium
ACCCCGAATGATTTAGCAATTTTTAACAGAGATTACCCTGCGTCCAATGAGTCTGACTTATATGCGGAAGGAAAAGTATTATATGTATCAAGAGAGCGTGAAACGAATAATGCGTGTTTTGTTTTTAATGATTTGATAAAAGTGCGAATACAGGGACAAGACGAAAAAATTATAAACACATCGGACATCAGGTTGCCCGGTAAACATAATCTTGAAAATGTATGCGCGGCTATAATGGCGGCAAAACTCACCGGTGTTTCTACAAAAGTTATCGCTTCGGTTCTACATACTTTTTCGGGTTTGCCGGACCGCTTGGAATACGTTTCGGAAAAAAGAGGTATTCTTTTTTATAACGATTCTTTGTCTACTATTCCGGAGGCTGCAGTTGAGGCAATAAAAACATTTACTAATAAAGTTGAAACGCTTATTGCGGGCGGTCATGAACGGGGAATTGATTATACTGGGCTTGGAAAATATTTGGCAAAAAGCAGCGTGAGGACTATGATTCTTTTTCCGCCATCGGGAGATCGTATTTGGCAGGCCGTTGTTGCGGCGGGCGGAGATAAGAGAATAATAAAATATGATGTTTCTTCAATGCACGAAGCGATTGTATACGCGTCTGAGGAAACATCGAGTGGTAAGATTTGCCTCCTATCTCCGGCCAGCGCGAGTTTTGGGATATTTAAAAATTATAAGGATAGGGCAAATCAGTTTAAAAAAGAAATAGAAATGTTATAATAAATCAGTCATGCTTATAAAACAAATTCACGGCCGGCAGATATTGGATTCACGAGGTAATCCAACGGTTGAATGCGATGTTGAATTGGAAAATGGAATAATCGGGCGCGCAGCAGTTCCCTCAGGAGCGTCAACCGGAATAAATGAAGCTGTAGAGCTTCGCGACGGTGATCCAAAGAAATATTTAGGAGCAGGGGTTTTGAAAGCTGTTGATAATGTAAATAACGTAATCGCGAAAGAAGTTGCCGGCATGGATGCTTCTGATCAGGGAAAAATTGATGAGATAATGATACAGATGGATGGATCTGAGAATAAAGCGAAATTGGGAGCTAATGCCATTCTTTCAGTTTCACTCGCTTGCGCGAAGGCGGCAGCAGCGGCAATGCGCAAGCCATTTTTTGCTTATGTTGGCGGGATAAAAGAAAAATCAAGTTATTTGCTTCCGGTGCCGATGATGAATATTATTAACGGAGGGAAACATGCTAATTTTTCAACAGATATTCAGGAGTACATGATCCTTCCGGTTGGAGCGGGTTCATTTTCCGAGGCGCTCAGGTGGGGTGCCGAAGTATTCCATCATTTGGGTAAAGTTATTAAGAAGAAGGGATACGAGACAACTGTGGGAGATGAGGGTGGTTATGCGCCACAGGTGAAGGGCGGCAATTCAGAACCATTCGAATTAATTGCTGAGGCTGTTGCAAATGCCGGGTATTCGATGGGAAAGGATATTGTGTTGGGAATTGACGCAGCAGCTTCGGAATTTTTTGAGAATGGAAAGTATGTGCTTAAGAAAGAAGGAAAAGAATTAACTTCTGATAAAATGGTCGATTGGATAAGCGATTTGAGTCAAGAATATCCGATTGTTTCACTTGAGGATTGTCTTGATCAGGGTGATTGGGATGGGTGGCAATTGTTGACCGCAAGAATCGGAAAGACCAAACAAATTGTGGGAGATGATTTGCTGGTCACGAATATTAAATTTTTGGATAAGGGAATACAAATGAAAGCAGCTAACGCGATCCTGATAAAGCCCAATCAAATCGGTACATTGACTGAGACTATGAAAGCTGTAGAGATGGCGCAAAAATTCGGCTGGAATACAGTGATGTCGCACCGTTCGGGTGAGACAGAGGATACGACTATAGCTCATCTGGCAGTGGGACTGTCGACGGGACAAATTAAGACAGGGTCTCTGTCGCGGACAGAACGGGTTTGTAAATACAATGAACTGTTGCGGATAGAGGAATTATTGGGAGAAAAAGCCGTATACGCGGGTAGAGAGCCTTTTAAAAAATAGAGATTGCTTTGTCGTCCACCCCTGTCAAGCAGGCGGGTTCGGTTTCTGGTCTCCGCCCCACTATCGTGGCATTCCTCGCAATGACAATTTTGTTTGTTGTTATTATTTATTTTTATGTATAAAATATCAGAATTATATGAAAAGCTTAGGAAGGCAAAGTATTATTGTTAGTGTATTATTATTTTTCGTGTCGTATTATTTTTTCTTTGCTGCTTCGAGAACGTCTGCATATAATAATTTATTTTACGATTTGAGCACTTGTTCAGAAAAAAATTATTTTCATGTATTAAATTTATCACAAGAATACTATTCTTCTAACAAGAATAGTTTGTTTTCATTTAAAAATTATCCGTTGGCTTTGAAAGTATCACCGACTCCTCTACCAACATCTATTCCCAAGCTTCCGGTCCGTTTTCCTGTTGTCAATGCGCAAGATAACCGGGCTAATGATTTTTGTCTGAGAGTTCCTATCTTGCTTTATCATCATATTGAGCCAATGCCGATTGCTGAAAAAACAGGACATGCTCAATTAACCGTAGACAGTGATTTTTTTGATAAGCAAATGGCATATCTGGTTACAAGCGGATATAAATCTATTTCTGCTGATGAGCTGGTAGATGCTTTGGTGCATCACAGAGGACTTCCGGCAAAAAGTATTGTGATTACATTCGATGACGGGTACGGAGATAATTATATTTATGCATTCGAGATATTAAAGAAATATAATATTATCGGAAATTTCATGATACCTACAGGACTTGTTGAGAATGAGGGATATGTGACGTGGGATCAATTAAGAGAAATTAACGGTAATTCTCTTATGCATATTTATAACCATACTTGGTCGCATGCTTTTTTGGGCGGAGCCGCTAAAGATAAAATAGAATATGAGATTGCAACTGCCAATACACAACTTGAAAGTAATTTGGGAAAACAAATTAAGATATTTACTTATCCATATGGATCATTTGACCAGGTTGTTATAGATGTATTAAGGAAGCATGGATTTACAGCAGCTTTTTCAACTATCAATGGAAGCATGCAGTGTGAGTCGTATATTTATGCGTTGCGGCGAACGCATATCGGCAACGCGCCTCTCTCTTATTATGGATTTTAGAAACCGTTTTGTTCATTTTGATAGATGTAGGCGGCTTCGGCGAGCGTTTGCGTCTTTTCTTCTTTAGAGAGAGGGAGCAGATCCAGAGAATGAGGATTTTCATGTATATCTTTGCACATAATAATATGATTGTTTAACAGAGCTATTTTGCTTGAATGGGATAAGGAATTAAGTATTGTTATGGGATGGAGGCGGGCTTTTTCGATCATATCCCGCAGGCTTTCACCTTCAGGCAAACTCCAGCTAATTATTTTGAGTCCTGAACAAAGAGCGTATGCGTTGGCTTCTGTGGTGGTTTTGGTATTGGTGACGAGCCAGGCTTCGTCAAGTATGTTCTTTTCTTTCACATCAAGAAAACGAGCGTGGGTATATAAAGCTACGTGAACTTCTGAGCGGATGCCAATATTGTTGTGAAATTTTGCTTCTATCATATATGTTTTATTTTCTTTTTTAGCTATAACATCAATTTCATGGCTAATGCATTTTCCCATGAGTATTTGTCTGACTTTTGTCGTGTAGCCAAGCGCTTGCAGGATTTTGGCAATAAAATCTTCGAATGGGTAACCTGTGGGGCCAAGCAGCATAATTGCTTCTTTCAGGCTGTATCTTGCTTTGCTATAAGGATGTTCGGATTTTCCGAGAAATTCAAGTATAGATTGATATATTTCGACTGTCGGGATGCCGTCATAGATGATGTTTTTTATATGAGCCAATACTTGATTTTGCAGGTTTTGGGGTATTCGCGCTCTTTTAATGGAACTTAAGACTTTTTCTTCATTGAATTCCTCTCTTTGTCCATTGGCTTTCAGTACCTGCAGCATACTTTTATTATAGATGATTTAGATTTTTTTGAAAACAACAAATTTATTCTTTTCTAATATAAGTGAATATTTATCATTTTGTTTTAATTTTTCTATCATTTGTTTCTCTGAAATCAATGCTCTAGAATTTGTCAGTAGAAAAACAACGATGTCTGCTTTTTCAATACCATTTGGAACGGTATAAATTTGTTGCCGCTCCGACAAATGAGATCCCGCATTGTTGGTCGCTGCCACGCTTAAGTGTTTTGGAATGCCGGATAAATATTTGTCGATAAAATTTCTTTCATCAAGTTGGCGTGTGTACATATCTAAATTTGATCCTTTTGCACCAGGCAATGGTCCAAAAA
>JAHIGH010000024.1 GCA_018900295.1 Patescibacteria group bacterium
CGCGTTGGCACAAAGGAGTTCAATTTTTGTTTGTATACATTTAAAACAATGATTGCAATTATATTGACCTTTTAAGGTATGACAACAGACGCGTAAATATTTTAACGCGAGAGATGATCTTGAAATTGAATTGCGTATTTTTTCCAATCTACTATATTCACATCCATCATGGATGATCGTTAATTTATCAGTAGACCATAGTGGATCCAGGTCGGGATGCGTACCATAAGGACATAATTGATCCCGGCGCATTCCGCCCGGAATATAAATATTTTTTATCCTGTTTCGCAACAATAATCCCACTGCTCCTAAAGCGTTTCCTAAATTCCATTCCCATTCCAATACCGGTTCGATAATTTCTCTGTAATTAGATTCGACTATAATGAGGTTTAATTTTTCTTTTCGAACTATTTTATTAATTGTATTTTCTATCTCTGAAAAAAAGCTTGTATTTTTGAGTTGAATATCGCAACCGTGAATAAGAATAAAATGCGTAATATCTTTTTTATTTTTTAAATAGGTATAAAATGAATCAACACCGCCTGTAAAAAAGCTGCCTGTTGCTTTTGGATGGGTTCTGTCTTTTGCTATATGAGCAACTTTCACAGATATTTTTTTAAATCCTACATTCCATCTTTCTACAACATCCATAATTTTCGGAAGTGTTTTTAAAATATTATCAGATACAGCTCCTTCAACAGTAATATTTTCGCGGCGCTTCATGCATGGGAGAATAAATGATGCTAAAAAAGGACTTGCATCATAAAAAATAAAATTTTTATATTTATTTTCAACCCGAAAAAAAATTTGCCGGAATTTTTCACCACGAAAAGCAAAATCAGCAGATAAGATTGTTCGCGTATTGTTACTGTTGAGTGATATATTTTTTATTATCATAATTGTTTGAATGAATGTATTTGTAAGGATTTTTGCCGCGGGCGATTTATGGTCATTCTATTTTGTATAATAATTTTTGCTATTTTTTTTATCATTTTTAATGAAAGATCGTGGTAAAGCGGCAGGCATAAAATTCTTTTTGAAATGGATTCCGATATGGGACATGAATTTCCTTTTATAAAAGATAAGGTATTGAGGGACGGATAAAAGTATCTTTTGGCGTAAATATTCTTTTTTTGTAGAAGTTTATATATATGCAGGGTTTCTTTTTCGGTATTGAAAATAATCGGATAATAAGAATAATTATATGAGATATTGTCAGGTATAATCGGTCTAAAAATCGTTGAGTTTTTAAGTATATTATCGTAAGTCTGAATTAGTAATTTTCTTTTATCGATGAGTTTTTGAATATACGGAAAGTTGGCCAAGCCAAGCGCAGCGTGCAGCTCGGAATTTTTCGCATTTATACCCGGATAAGTAATATTGTCTCCTTCTAAACCGAAATTACGGTATAATGCAATTTTTTTAGCTAATATATCATCATTGGTGATAATTGCTCCTCCTTCTCCGGTATGAAATAATTTTACCGCGTGAAAACTTATTGTTGATATATCCCCGAATATACATATTGAATCATTCCCGATTTTTGTACCAAAAGCGTGAGCGGCGTCATAAATCACTTTTAGATTATATTTTTTTGCCAGTATGTTGATTTTTTTGATGTTACATGGGATACCATAAATGTGTACGGCAAGAATTGCTTCAGTTTCTTTAGTTATTAATTTTTCTATTTTATCCGGATCAATACATAGAGTTGAGGGATCTATATCCGCAAAGACAGGGGTGCATTTTTCCCAAATAATTGCATTTGTTGTGGCAGCAAAAGAAAATGGGGTTGTGATAATTGTTTTTTTGAGATTTAATGCTTTTATTGCCAGTTGTAAGGCAATAGTTCCATTAGATACAAAAAATATATGTTTGACGCCGAGGTACGCTTTTAATTTTTTTTCCAGTTCACGAACGAGAGGGCCGTTATTGGTAAGATAACAATTATCCCATACTTGTTGTACATAATGAATATATTTTTCTATTGGAGGCAGGAATGGCTTTGAAACAAATATTTTATTATTCATAATTGGTAATCCATAATTTTTTTAAAAAATGCTTCAAAATCTAAGGCAACTTTTTTCCATGTATACTTACGGGCAAAAGTTCTCGCGTTTTTACTTATGATATTTATATGTTTGTTTTTGGAAGTTCTTAATAAAATTTTTGCGTAATCATTTACATCGAAATTTTTTGCTTTAATTGTGCTTTTTTTATCGGTCCAGGAAAGTCCGGGAATATCGAAAGCAACCAGAGGTAATCCTGAAGCAAGCGCTTCCAATGCAAAGCAGGAAAAAGTTTCATGCCGTGACGGGAAGGCAACAAATAATGATTTTGCTAATATTTTCATTTTTTTTCTGCCATAGGCAGCTCCTATCATAAATACTTTTTTCTCCAAACCTGATTGCAGTATTATTTGACTTACTTTTTTTTCATCGGGTCCATTACCGGCAATAATTAATGGATATTGAATCCTGTCAATAATTTTTTTGTACGCTTTCAGTAATAAATCTATTCCTTTTTGATTGATATCCATCCTTCCAAGAAATAGAATATGTTCGGCCGGCTCCTTTTTTATCTTAAAAAACTCCCTACTTACTCCTTCGGGGACAATTTTTGATATAATTCGCGGATTCATCTTTTTCATTTTTTCGTCAGTATATGGAGAGTAAGGTAGAAAATATTTATAAAATTTACTCCCAAATTTTTCTATCCAGGTAAAAGGCAAATGATATTTTTTTGAGAAATGATCGGCTTCAAATGATGAGGGCAAAGCAACTACCGGTATAGATGTCCAAAGCGGAGTAAAAAGTGTAGAAATAGGGGGTGTAAAGCATTCAATAATAATATCCGCTTTTATTTTTGTAACGATAAACGGGAGAGATAGAATATAAATCAAATTATTTAATTTAATAGAACTACTTCCAAGGCCGATATGCTTGTAATATATACCTTGGTCTTTTCTGTCTTTAAATTCAGGAAAACGCGAGGAAATTACAGTTATTTTGTGTCCCATTTTTACCATAATTTTTCCTACTTCATAAGTAGCTATTGCTTGGCCGGCCGCGAGAAGCGGATTTTTTATATCGTCAAAATCCAGAAATACTATATTCATATATTTATATCAATAAAAAAGGCCTCAGGCATATAAAAAAATAAATGTATTTTTTGTAAACATCCAGGTTGTTAATGTTTTATAATATTTTTTAAAATACGATATGTAGTATATAGTTTTATATGACGCTTCAGATAATTAAATATTTTTGTCCTCAATTGTAAAATAAGATGTAAATATGTTCTTATAAAGATATTTTTTGAAATAATGATATTATATAAAAGAATATAATCTTTAGTGAAAGATTTTTTAACATGATCTTCGCCTGATCCGAAATCTAATTTTTCAATTCCTTTTTTATTGAGTATTTCGATTAAATGAACTAATAATATTCTTCCTATAGAATAATTGTCATAGCTACTTAATGATGCTATCTGACTACCATAAAAAGTTTTGTTAACAAGAAATCCTATTTCATAGGCAATGGGTTTTTTTTCGTAATATAAAATATTTACTAAAAATTTTTCTTTAAAATTTTTCGCCAGTAGCCGGTAAAATTTTTTACTCTGCTTATTGGAAAAGGTATTATATCCTTTTGTTTGTTTCCTGCTTTTATTGTCAATTGCAAAAGCAACATTCAATGCTTCAGTTACTTGTCCATTGAAAGAGCGTAAATTCAGCATTTTCCCGATGCTTTGTGCCCGCCGCATCATTTTTCTTTTGTGTCTAATTACAATTTGTCCATCATTATCTTTTATAATATTTATGTAGTAATTTAACGTGCTAATAAAGGCGTTAATTTTTGTTGTTTGTTCTTTCAAATCTTTTGCCAGGAATTCAGGACTGTTCTCAATAAATACATTGCCTAATTTCAGTAATTTTGACAGGAGAGTTCTTAATAGTGATTTGTTTTGAGTATTTACCAAAAAAGGTAATCCGCATACAAAATTTTCGGGAGGAAAAGCGTAAAGCTCTATGCCATACATTCTTTTTTTAATTAAAGCGGCAATAGCTAATAAGTGTTCGTTGTTATATATAGTAATAATTGTGAAATTTTTATAATTGAATGTTTCTATAAGCGACATAAACCAATGAGGCGAATTGCTATAATTAGCAAAAGGTGAATTATTCCAAAGCGACAACCAATCTTTTATAAGTTTTTCTTCTAATTGTGTATAGATTATAGTTCTCATATTTTATTTATTACTTGTTTTATAGGGCGTTATTGTTTTGTCCGGCAAAAGAAATATTTCCTTGTGCGGAGGGATAATACCCTTAGGAAATAATCCATAAATTTGCGATGTGTAATAATGTGCCAGTTTGGATTTAATTGTAAGATCAATATTAAATTTAAATCTTTTGTATTTTGCCGGAGGATAACCAAAGTTATTTGATCGAATATTGTAGGGAAATTCAATGTAGTATAAAACTTTTTTGAATAATTGCGTGCACGCTTTGTAGGTTATGACATGATCAGCATGATTTCCGATTCCAAATGGAGATAGTACAATCGCGTCCGGCGGTATTATTTTTTTTAGTTTTATTTTCAGTTCTTTTATCGCGTTATCCTCCGGTTGAACTTTTTTGAGTATATGCCAGCGATAGGTTGGATAGATATGATCAAACTCGGGAATATATTTTCCAAGGAATGATTTATTTGTTCTTCTACGAAATAACGCGTCGGTCAGGTCAAGATTTATAACTTTCATGTTTGTGCCGGAAATTGCTTTTTGATCTTCTTTTACTCTTTGGTTAAATAAATCGTCCGCGTTTGTATTTTTTGTAATTTTAATAAAATTTTTAGCGGACAGAGTATAAGGGCCGTTATGTGCCTTGGTGAATACGTTAATAATAGTCCCATTGTTATATTTTTTTAAGGAATATAAAAGCATTCCCAGGGAGAGAATTGCATCATCAAGATGAGGAGAAATTACGAAAAATTTGTGGTTTTTAAGATAATTTATTAATTCATGATTTGTCATAATGAAATTTGAGAGATGAGCGCGTGGAATTTCCCGGCTGTCCGGTCCCAGTCATATTTTTTTATGAAGATATTTTTTTCATGAGCAGATATTTTTTTAAATATTTTTGAGGTATTTATTTTATCTATAGCTATAGCCATTTTTTTGTAATTGAAAGGCGTAATTTTTATTGCAAATTTTTCAGGTATCCACCGAAGTTGCGGTATATTAAAGCAGATTACCGGTTTTTGATGCATAATAGCTTCCAGGGCGATGAGACTGAAGGTTTCGAAACGTGAAGGAATAATAATCGTTTTTGCGTATTTTAGCAGTCTTTCTTTTTTAACTCCTTGTATTTTTCCAATTCTGGCGATTTTATTTTTGACGCGATATTTTAGAATTAAATTTTTCAGCTTACTTTCCTCATTTTTTGATCCTTTTCCGGCAAAAATAATCCTGGTCTTTGATTTACTGAGTGCCAAGGCTTTGATCAATAGGTCAAGACCTTTTTGATTAATCTCTATTCTGCCCATGAATAATATGTAATTACCGTTGTCATTTTTTTTCTTTGTCAGGTTCGTTATAGAATTTTTATCGGTACCTTGAGTAATTGTGAGTATTCTGGATTTTCGATTCATCGCAAAAATATCTTTTTTTACCCAGTTTGTAGGTACTACGATATATTTGTATAATTTACTGAGCTCTTGTTCTATGTAGCGGAAATTTAATTTGTATTTCCTTTGCATGTCGAAGCTGCATAGCATGTTTACCCAGGAGATTACCGGTTTTTTGCAAAATAACGGCAGCAGAGAGAATGTAAATGGCGGTGTCGTTGACTCTATCCAGATATCGAATTTTTCTTTTATTGCATATTTTAGCAGTGAGTATTGATAGATCAATTGTCCGATTTTGTGTCCGAAGATATCAGAGCCAATTCTTATATATTCGGCGTTGTCAATGATTTCGTTTTTTGCATTTTTATAGGTGCCGGTCAGTACGGTAATTTCATATTTTTTAGCCAGCCTCTTGGCTAATTGACGGACAGCATAGGCGCCTCCACCTGAATAGACAGGATTTTTTTGGTCATCATAAGAGGAAATTATTAGTTTTTTTTTAGTATTGATTTTCATATTGTAATAGGTTTCTTGGTTGATAAATTGGTTTTCCAGTACGCCGAATATTCTTTGTTCTTTCTGGTAACCAGGAAATTCAGTAAATATCCCAGCAGAATGCCGAGGGGTGTATATACAGGTTGGTGATAGAAGGATTTTAGAATTCCGATAATTTTATATTTCCATGGAACAATATGTATGGTATTTACTTTTTCACCGAATAATTTTTCCAGCTCCGGTTGTTTGGCGCCAAAGGTTCGGCAGGAAAGTTTGAGATAGTCATGGAGGGTTGCCGGCGGCCAGAAAACTACGTGTGCCTGCCTACAATAGCGAAAACCTTTTACTTTTTTTGCCATCATGTAAAGATAGATTCGTTCTTCAGTGGCTTTGTTTGGTATGTTGAGGGTTCTGGCGAATGACCCGCGAAACGCAGTACTTGAGGAATAAAAATTTTGAATATGGTCCTGGTCCGGTATGCTAAAGCGGATGTAATCCCATAGAATGAAGGTTGCGTAAATAATTTTTCCTATAAAATTTTGGGGACGAATTGCGGTTTGGTGCGCTGAGATCATTTGGGCGTTTTTGTCGATGATTAAGGGTTGTAAAATTTTATTTAAAAAATTTGTGCCATGGATTCCGATATCAGCATCGAATAACACTAGTAAATCATTTTTACAGTCACGAAATATTTGATTGACCCGTCTGTTTTTGCCCATTCTTTTTTTGCCTTTAATGAGATTAATAAGTGAATGTTTTTTTTTGAGGGTTTTTACTATTTGTGTGGTTGCGTCTGTGCCGGCATCAGAATAGACGAGAATTGTTTTTAAACTGAAGCTTTTTTGTTTTTGTTTCAATATGGCATTGAGTAGATTAGCAATGTTGGCTTCCTCATTGTAGGCAGGTATGGCTATCGTAAGTGATGGTTTTGGTCGAATCATATTATTTTTGAGTAATATTTTTTTGTTGAAGTATTGTAGCATATTAGTACAAAAATAACTATAAGCCTTATAAATCTATATAGTAATTGACTCTGAAAATGTTTTGTGATATAGTTTGATTTACTCTTAGTAGTATGGGGTAGATTTTATGTTAGGCAGGAAATACCTTCTTATAATTTTTACCCTGCCCGCTTTTGCTTTTGGCTATTTAACAGCAAGTAATGTTAGCAGTATTTATGCCGGAGAAAAATGTGATGCTGTTCTTGATTTGGATAAATCAATTGATAAGAATAAAGCAACTGTAAAAAATAACTCCGCTTCATGTGATCATGAAGTTACTTTGGCTTTGTATGATTCTCCGCAAAATAAAGATACATTTGGTTGGATTGAAGCACAAATTTTTCTTGGTTCTGATACAAAAATAGTAAAATCCGGAGAAACAGTAAATTTTTTTGTTGAAGATATTGGAGTTACATGTTTGAGACAGGCTGATTTATTTAAAGGTCGAGAGATTAAAATACCCCCCATTTATGTGAATAATTTAGAAACTGCTGTATATGACGTACCTTGCGCTACGCCGACTATTATAAATACGCCTACGCCTACAAATACACCAACACCAACCCAGACACCTACACCGGGGCCTACCAGTACTCCTACGCCAGAGCCTACGGCTACACCGACACCAGGTGAAAGTATATCCCAAGTAGTGCTTGCCAGCACCGGTAATATTTCATTTATCTACGCAATAATCCTCGCAGGGGCGATTTCCCTCGTCGCCGGAATGATTTTGAGGAAAGCCAGTAAGTAAGCAGATAAATTAAAAATTCAAAAGTCAAAACTCAAAATCACAACTCAAAATTCAAAATTAATTAGCTTTTGGATTTTATGTGTATTTTATGTTTTATGCGTACCGGATTTCCGCCTTCGCGGAAATGACAACCGTGTAAGCAGTAATATGAAAAATTTTGCGAAATTGCTTATTATTTTTGGTTTGGGTTGTTATGTTTTCGGGGGGTTTCTTATTTGGGAGAGGAATAATCCGAACAGGCTGGCTTTTAAGAATTATCAGGAAAATTATAAAAATGTTGCGGTTTCAAATCCTCCAACGAGAATAATCATCCGGGATCTGGGTATAGATATTCCTATTCTTCCGGCGAAGGTGATAAGTAACCAATGGGAGACAACGATTCAAGGAGCTTCGTATCTTCTCTCTTCTCCGGTACCAGGCGAGATCGGGAACAGTATTATTTACAGCCATGATTGGGTAAGTCTATTCGGGCCATTGTTGAACGCTGAAACGGGAGAGAGGGTTGAGATAGAATTTGCGGATAAGACACGAAAAATATTTATCATAAGGCAGACATCGGTTGTTTCCAATAATGAATTGAGTGTTTTGGCTCCAACAAAAGACAAGAGGATAACTCTTTATACATGCACCGGATTTTTGGATTCACAGAGGTTCGTGGTTGTTGCTAATTTAGGGAAATAAAAAGCCCCGCTTGGATTGCTCCATGGGCAGGGCTTTTATGGATCACATAATTAACCTTAAGGATTAAGATTAATTGATCCGTTTACAATAACTCCGGCTTGTGTATTACTATTACCAGTGCTGGTATTAGTTCCACCCGCGCCTGTATTGTTGTTTGCTTCATTATCTCCTGTATTTGAATCCACAACAAAAATTGTGCGAACTATTGTTTTGTTGGATTGATTAACAGTATTGATATTTCCGTCATTAACGGTAACTATATTGGTTGAGTTATTACCGTTATCGGAAACCTTGATTTTGGTGTTGCCGGTTACGCAACCACAGTCAGGATCAGTCGCAATATTTTTTGATCCATCAACAACTACACCTGCTTTTATATTTGAGTTCCCCGTGCTGGTAGTTGTTCCGCCAATTCCGGTATTTTTATTTGCTTTATTATTTCCGGTATTGGAACTGATGAAGATCTCAGTCAGGACGACAGCGCCATTACTTTGAATCGTAGTACTTGCTGTTCCTTTATTAACGGTAACTATATTGGTTGAGTTATTACCGTTATCGGAAACCTTGATCCTGGTACTTGCAAAGCTTACCGGTGCGAGAGTGGTCGCGACAACAACAGCCATTGCAACCGCAGCACTCAATTTCGCGTTAAATTTATTCATTTGTTTTTTCACCTCCCTTCTTTTTTAAATTGCATGTTAAAAGATTTTTAAATGTAGGTTTTATAATTGATATTTTATTATTGCCGGGTGATTAGGAATGGTTGCGCCGGCAACTTATTTTTGGTGCCTCCGTTTGCGGTCAGCAGTTATTTTA
>JAHIGH010000237.1 GCA_018900295.1 Patescibacteria group bacterium
TCCGAAAGGTCTACTCCCGGAGAATATAGGGCTAATTGAACTTGATTTATTTTAATTTCCATGGTTGTATTGTACCATATTCTCTAATTTTTTTTCTCGTAGCTAGGTTACCATAACCTTTCCTGTAACCACATTGCTGATAAGCGCCTGGCGGTATTCCTTCAATTTTTCGATTTGCGTTTCCACTTTTTTCATTAATTCATCAATCTTCGCCGTCTCACGGTCTAGGAAGTCAGCAATCTTTTTTTGTTCCTCTATTTTTGGATACCACGCAGGCAATGTCATTAAAAATGATTCATTGATCGCTGGATAACTTACACCATAAGAATTACTGACTATAGAATCAATAAAATTTTCACTTAAAGATAGATAGTAGAAAAATTTCGGATTAATTTCTTCTCCAACTTCAATAACAGCAAAACCAGTCGAAACGATCATATCTTTTGGATCATTTTCAAAATGATAAATTGCCTTCAAATAGGTTCTTACTGTTGAAATAATTGTGTCATTTTTTTTAACAATTCTTCTCGCTCTTGATGGTGCGTTTTCAAAATAGATTTCAATCGGTTCTTCCAAAATATAACCCGTTCCGACATTCCCAATATCTAAATACTTAAACAAATAATCGGGAGCTGTATTTTCGGGAAGAGACGAGACATTAGATTTTGCAATATATTTCAACCGCTTCACTTCCCACCTCTCAGGAATATCGCCCAGCCAGTCAATGCCGGATGCTTTCATTTTTGCCTTCGGGTCTAGACCTTTAGTAACTGCATGGGTAATAAGCGCTTGGCGTTTTTCTTTGAGAAGATCCATCATCTTTTGCTTTTTCGCCACCACTTCATCAATCCTCACCGTTTCGCGGTCGAGAAAAGTGACAATTGTCGGTTGTTCGACTTCTGGAATTTTTACAAAAAATATTTGTCCAAATAGACCTTCGCTTAAATTCGCCAATCCGGTTGTGTTTTGACTAAAAAAATTATACTGTTCTCTTGCGACATAAGAATTAAAAAAATAGAAAAGTAATTTTGATGAAACACCTTCTTTTGGTCGTAGGCGTTGCATAAAGTTTGAAAAACAACATTCTAATTTTTCAATTTCCTTATTAACGATAGCTGTTTTTCCAATATGTAATTCGCTGCCGCTAGACTTAGTAATAAGTAAATCGCCTTCTTTTAATAATGCCTTTTGCTTATCTTGAGGATTCAGTTTTCGCGTGGCAAATTCTTCTAACTTCCAATTGCCACCAATGTCTATCTCTGTGGAACGAAGAACGGGCGTTCCTTCATTATCAGAATCTTCACCCCATACTCCTCCATCATTTCTATCGAGTAAATATTTTAGATATTTTACCTCCCACCCTTCTGGAATATCGCCCAGCCAGTTGATGCCCGATGGTTTGTATTTTGGGTATGTCTGATATTTGGTTGGGGTTGTCATGCTTCGATTTTATTTAGTATAAGTAATTATACTCATATTATACGCAGTGTCATCCCGACCGAGGTGGAGGGATCTCATTCCACTGACCTGATTGTATAATGCTGTGGTGTGAGATTCCTCGACTCCCTTTGGTCGCTCGGAATGACAATAATGCGTAACATGAGTTATTTATTTCCATATCTATTTTTTAAAGAGGTCGAATTCGACCAGTTTAAAGTTGGGATTATTTTATAAATCCGTTAGCATACCGGCGATTTCGTTTTCCAGCTTTTTGATCTCTCCGCTTATTTCATCAAGAGGGCGCAAGGGTTTGTATATATAAAAATACCGCGTAAAACTGATTTCATAGCCCACTTTGCCAATCTTTTTGTCCTTGTGGTCGCAATATTTTTTGTCTTCGCTGATCCACGCGTCCGGCACATGGGGCAGGACTTCGCGCGTAAAGTATTCGTTAATATCTTCGCCGAGCGGCACATTTTCATAATCGCGCAAATCAACATCAGGAATAATTTTACCTTTCCCGTCTGTTTTTGGCCTTTCAATTGTTATCTTTCGATAACCAAAAAATTCATTGGGAAATACTTTGACGATTTTGCTTTTTTCGCCGTCCAAAGTAAGCTCGGTAATTTTTTTTATTTGCTCGTCGGAAATTACATTGCGTTTGTTGCCCAAGCTCTTGCGCATCTTTTCGTAAAGACCCACCGCGTTGATCAGCTTTACTTTGCCTTTGTGATGATCTTTTTTGCGATTAGTAATAATCCAAATGTAGGTATGAATGCCGGTGTTATAAAAAAGCTGATTTGGCAGAGCGATGATCGTTTCCAGCCAGTCTTCTTTGATAATCCAGCGGCGGATTTCGCTTTCTCCGCTTCCTGCGTCTCCGGTAAAAAGCGGCGAACCGTTCATAACAATAGCAATACGGCTTCCGCCATTTTTTTGCTTCATTTTAGCCAGCATGGTTTGCAGGAACAGAAGCTGACCATCACTAATGCGCGGAAGACCGGCACCGAATCGCCCCTGATCGCCTGCTTCAGCTTCTTTTTCAATTTCTTTTTGATCCTTTTTCCATTCTTTGCCGTATGGCGGATTGGAAAGCATGTAGTCATATTTCTCGCCGAAAAGTTGGTCGTGCGATAATGTTGAGCCGTATTTGATGTTGTCCGCGTTCTCGCCTTTGATAAGGAGATCGGACTTGGCGATGGCAAAAGTTTCAGGATTGACCTCCTGTCCGAACATTTCTATTTGAGCAGATTCATTTACGCTCTCCAAAATCCATTCTTTGGCTTCAGTAAGCATGCCTCCGCTTCCGCATGCCGGATCATAAATGGTTTTAATGATGCGTTGTTTTTTGAGTATGTCCAAATCCGGCGCGAACAAAAGATTGACCATCAGACGGATAATTTCGCGCGGGGTAAAGTGCTCCCCGGGGTTTTCGTTTGACGCTTCGTTAAACTTGCGGATGAGTTCCTCAAAAACATAGCCCATCGCCAAATTGCTCACTTTGTCAGGATGGAGATCAATCGTTCCGAATTGCCCGATAACTTGGTAAGTAAGATTAGCTTCTTCCAGCGCGTCAATTTGCGTATTGAACTTAAATTTATCAATAATTTCGCGCATGTTGGGGCTGTACGCATTTATGTAAAGCCGGAGATTTTTACCAATATTTTTCGGATCGTCCAAAAGTTTTTTGAAATCGTATGGTGAAGTATTGTAAAAACTATACTTGCTTGTTTGTTTCAAAATTCCATCCATATCATCCAACCTTCTCTTGTATTGCTCGTATTTGTTTAGTACGTCGGGCTTTGTTCTTTCAAGAGCGCAGTCAAGCCGTCGCAGGACGGTCAACGGCAAAATGACATCCGGATATTTGGCGCGCTTAAAATCGTCGCGTAAAAGATTGGCGATACTCCAGATAAAATTAACAATTTGTTGATGGTTGGCCTGGTTCATAACTTTCCTTTCTCTTTGAATTTTTGTTATCAGCTTGATAATGTCTTCCTGTTGATAGCTACCGCTCTTGCATTATATGCAATTTTTTTTCTATACTCAAGATATGACCCTGCATAATACAGCTGTATTGATAAGGAGAGCCGGGATTGGAAGTTTTGTTGGAATTGTAAGCATCCTACTTATTGTCATTCTCGTGCGGGTTGGTATCAGTATAAAGAATTCGCTTTATCCACCAATAAAAGACCCTCCAACCCAAACTTTTGGAGTACTTTCTCCGATTCAGTTTCCCAAAAGCGTCGTGGATAATAACTTTACTTATACATTGCGTACGTTATCAGGAGAATTGCCAACCGATTTCCCTGACCGCCTGAGCGTTTTCCCGATCGTAAAAAATCAGCCTAATTTTCTTAATCTGGATAGGGTAAAAAAGAACGTTGCTTCCATTGGTTTCGTTTCGCAAGACGGGACAGTACTACCGGATACTCCACTTACTAATCCGTTTTATGAATGGAATGAACAGAAAGATTTTTATAGGAAGATAATTTTTAATATTAATTCTTTTGATTTTAAAATGACGTCCAGTTATTTATCATCTCTAACCGTGTTATCAGCGAAATTCATATCCAATGAGCAAGACGCTATAAATGTAGCACTGTATTTTTTGAATTTGATGGGACTTACACCAAACGATATTGATCTCACCAAAACTACTACTCAAGATAACCCGGCACATTATGTTACCTATCCGGAATTATATTCTATAAAAAGCGAGGCACAGGGCAATATACTTGTAACTGCAGATAAATTGTCACAAACACAGGTTATTCGGGTTGATTTATATCAAAGGGATGTAGAATATGATATGAATACCGGACTTACGGAGGGGGCAGATCAAAAACTTCATTTGAAACTGCCTATTCTTTATCCACAGCTTCCTTATTCTACTATGAGTTTTTGGGTGGCATCAGGACCGAGCGGCGCGATGGTGACTCAAGCTTTTTTTACTCACAAGAATATTGATCTTACTAACGCTGATGCAACTTATGGAATAAAGACACCTGAGGAAGCATTTGCCGAACTTGAAGGCGGAAAAGCGTATATCGCAACGTATTGGGGAAGTGATAATAATATTCCTGTTACAGATGTTTATTTAGCCTATTATCTGACAGAAGACACACAGGACTATTTGATGCCAATATATGTTTTTGAAGGAAAAAATGGCTTTTTTGCCTTTGTATCTGCTATTCAATGAGCGATAAATCGCTCCATTACTCTTTATTGTGTTGCGGTTAATGAAATTGGTAATAACGGATTTAAATAGCTGATATTATTTGATATTAGCGAGAGTAAA
>JAHIGH010000238.1 GCA_018900295.1 Patescibacteria group bacterium
TATGAAGATAGGAAAACTATTCCTTTGTCTGAACTTATTTCTGATATAAAGAAGGGACAGGTTTCTAAAATCGTTATCAGCGGAGATAAGTTATTGGTTAATCTTAAAAATGGAACTTTACTTCAGGCAGTGAAAGAGTCCGGGGCAGATGTTTATTCGTTACTGAAGGATGCAGGAGTATCAGCGGGAAATGTGCAGATATCGGTTAAAGATGAGACTATTTTTAATAACTGGCTTGGTATTCTTTCCACAGTGCTTCCGGTTGTGTTGATGATCGCTTTCTTTTACTTCATTTTCCGGCAGGCTCGCGGAGCACAGGAAAGTATTTTTTCTTTTGGTCAGTCGCGGGCAAAGCTTTTCAATAAAGATAATCCACGCGTAACTTTCGCGGACGTAGCAGGGGTTGATGAAGCAAAACAGGAATTGACAGAAATTGTTGATTTTCTTAAGAATCCGGCTAAATATCGGGCTATGGGCGCGCGGACGCCAAAAGGCGTGTTGATGATCGGGCCAAGCGGAACAGGGAAAACTCTTTTGGCGAGAGCAACGGCGGGGGAAGCAAATGTGGCATTTTTTTCAATGGCAGGATCAGAATTTATGGAGATGCTGGTAGGTGTCGGGGCATCTGTCACCGGCGACACGCCGATTCTTATAAAACAGAATGGTGCAACAAAACTTTTGTCCATTGGTGAGTTTGTGGATAACTTTTATATAAACAATGAAGAGGGGGTTGTCTCGGTTGATGGTGTGCATACATTAGGATTTGACTCTCATACACAGCGCGAAAAGGGGTTTTATGGATATAAAAACGGGAGAATGCAAAGAATTGTCGGCTCTTCTTTTAAAAAGGTTTCCTCGGTTTTTCGCCATAAAGTAAATGAAATTTATGAGATTCATTATCTGGGCGGAGTGGTAAAAACAACCGCAGACCATTCTGTTTTTATCAGAAGACATGGAAGAATCATGGCAATACCGACAAAAGATATGAAAAAAGGAGACATCTTGGTAGAATTGCCGCTTAATATACGGCTTCCGTATCTGCCGGGCGTTAAGCAGCGACATAAAGTTATAGCCCATGAATTTCCTCGCACAGCGGATATTTTTTTAGATGTCTGGAATGATGATTTTCAAATTGTTCAAAACTACGAATTTGCAATGAGCCAAAAGGGAGCGATGAGTCAATATGCTATTGCCGCCCAAATCGGCGTGTCTCAGATGACTGTTGGTAATTGGCAGAATGGAATTCATGTGCCACAGCTTTTAAGCAAGAAGCTTGTTAAGCTACATTTGCCCGATAAAGCAAAAGTGACACTTTCTTTGATGAAGCTATTTGGGTATTATACTGCCGAAGGACGCGGAACAAAAAATTTAGAGTTTACATTTGGCATACATGAGGTGATGTTGCATCAGGATGTCATCCGTCTTATGCGAGAGGTTTTTGGGGTCTCGCCGGTTTTGGAAAAGACAGCGGATAATAGTTTTAAAATCAAGTATTATTCTGCTCATTTAGGAAGATTTTTTACAAGGCATTGTGGCAATGGCAGCCGAAATAAACATGTTCCCGAGTTTATTTGGGATTTGCCGCGAGAATATTTTTTAGCTTATCTTAAAGGATATTGGGAGGGCGACGGATATCAAACAAAAAGCGGTAAGTTGTCTATGACTTCTATTTCCAAACAGCTTATTCTTGAATTGTCATGGTTGTGCAGCATGCATGGAATCAAGGCGGGTATAAAATATGGCAAGCAGCAAGGAGGACGTATTATTAAAAATAAACCGCTTCCTGACGGCGAATATTGGAATCTTATTATTGGAAAAACAGCAAATCCGTTTTTAAGTGAACGGATAGAAAGTCCTTTTCAGTTTAAACGGGCAATTGTACGGAAGATTGTGAAAAAGCCGTATGATGGTTTTGTTTATGATTTATGCGGAGTGGAGAATGAAGCGTTTTTTGGCGGAGATAAACCAGTGCTTTTACATAATTCCCGAGTTCGTGACCTCTTTAATAACGCAAAAAAGCACCAACCGGCGATTATTTTCATTGATGAAGTTGATGCTATTGGCAGGCAGAGGGGAGCGGGGATAATGGGTGGGCATGACGAACGCGAGCAAACATTGAACCAGATATTGGTCGAGATGGATGGTTTTACTCCAAACGAGCATGTTATTGTTATGGCGGCGACGAATCGTCCTGACGTATTGGATCCGGCGCTTGTGCGGCCGGGTAGATTTGATCGGAGAGTGGCTTTGGAATTGCCGGATATTAACGGGCGGAAGGCAATTTTGGCAATTCATGCTAAGGGAAAACCATTTGCCGCGGATGTAGATTGGGAGAAGACGTCAAAACGCACGGTAGGGTTCTCGGGGGCGGATCTTGAAAATATGTTGAATGAGTCGGCGATAATGGCGGCGAGGCAAAATAAGAAGGCAATCGAAATGTCAAATTTGGAAGA
>JAHIGH010000239.1 GCA_018900295.1 Patescibacteria group bacterium
GGGTTATGACCCGGGTATTCGCGGACTTGACCGCCTTATCACAAATATTTGCCGCAAGTCTGCAATGATCATAATCTCGGGTGAAGCTGAAACAGTCAGAGTAACGCCTGATAATATCAAGCAATTTATGCCTGAATGGTAGAAAAAAGATCAAAAATAAAAGATCAAAAATAAAAAATAAAAAGTTTCGAATCTTCATTGATGTGATATACTACATGCAACAATATTAAGATGATTGAAGAGCAAAGTTTAAAAACTACACCTATGCCGCAAGAGAGCGTTTCTTTTATGTCACTTGGAGGACTGGAAGATGTTACACGTAATATGTACGTCTACGAGTATAAAGATCAGATACTCCTTGTCGATTGCGGGCTGGGATTTCCTGATGAGACAATGTTCGGCGTGGATCTTCTCCTGCCTGATATCTCTTATCTCTTATCAACCTGCCTGCCGGCAGGCAGGGCGAAGAAAAAAATTGTCGGAATGCTCTTAACTCATGGCCATGAAGATCATATTGGCGGATTGCCTTTTATTCTACCTCAATTGCCAAATTTTCCGATTTATGCTTCACCGCTTACGGCAGCTTTGGCAAATGAAAAGCTTTTGGAATTTGCACTTGAACCAAGGGTACAAACGGTCAAATTCGATAAAAGTACTGTGCAGGCTGGTTCTTTTAGGGCTACTTTTTTGCGGGTTACGCATTCAATACCGGATGCCGCTAATATTATTATTCATACTCCTGTCGGTAATATTTATCATGGCAGCGATTTTAAATACGATTTTACTCCCGCTGATAACAAAACAACAGAATTCCATAAAATAACAAAAGCCGCTGAGGAGGGTATTCTTTGTCTGATGTCGGATTCATTAGGTTCTGAACGCAGCGGATTTTCTATATCCGAAGAGGCACTGTCTGATAATTTTGAGAGAGAGATGCGTAGTTGCCGCGGAAAATTTCTTGTAACCACTTATTCTTCAAATATTTCGCGTCTAAATCAAGCAATGCAAGCTGCTCAAAAACTTAACAGAAAGGTTTGCTTTGTCGGGCGTTCGCTTATAAAGGTAAAAGCTATCGCTACACGAATGGGGTATATGCATATTCCTCGAGGTATGGAAATACCGATGGATCAATTGCATAGATATAAAGACAATCAATTATTACTCTTTGTTGCGGGCAGCCAGGGACAAGAAAATTCAGCACTCACACGTATAGCTGACGGTGTGCATAAAGATATTCATGTAAGGCCAAATGACCTTGTTGTTCTCTCATCCGATACTATTCCCGGTAATGAGGTGGCAGTTAACTCCCTTATCGATACTTTATCTAAAAAAGGTATTCGTGTTATTTATTCGGAAATTTCTGAGGATTTTCATGTATCAGGGCATGGAGCATCAGGAGACTTAAAGCTACTTATTGCTTTAGCCAGGCCGCGCTTTTTGCTTCCGATCAGCGGAACGTATAGACATATGATTGCTTACAGAACCCTTTCGGAAAAAATGCAATACGCGCGGCGGGATATTTTCATTATCGAAAACGGACAGGAGGTAATTTTTACTAAAAACTCCGCAAAATTGGGAAAAAAGATAGACACCAAAAATGTTTATGTTGACGAGGTTTCCGGAGAAGAGGTTGAAAATTATGTTATTCGCGACCGGGAAAAATTGGCACGCGAAGGTATTCTTATAATTATGGCAGAAATCAGCGCGTCAACCGGCCAATTATTTAATTCTCCGGAGCTGATAATACGGGGATCTTCGCTTAAAGATATAAGGGCAGATCTTTCTTCTTTTCTGGGAAAAGAATTAGCCAGAGAGCTCTCTAACCGCGATGGCAAGGTCACGAATTGGATACATATCCGAAAATTGATCGGAGATATAGCTGAAAAATATATTTTCAAAAAATTTCACAGCCGGCCGCTTGTATTACCGGTTGTTATAGAGGTATAGTCTCAGTGGCTTTGGTGAGAAATAAAGTTCTGGTTGCTACATGTTCAACTATAAGAGAAGTATAGCAATCTCCGCAATTAATTACTTCAGATTCTGTAACGCCAGGGGCTACCATAACATAAGCGTAACATATTGGACAAACTCCAGCTAATAATACATTTTCCATAGGAGTTTTATTGTAGGCATTTTTTTGAATATGTCAATTTTTTAACAATATTTGACAAAAATTATATCTAATGTTACAAATGTAACATGATAAGCACATCTGAGGTAGTCCAATCCATAATCCAAAAATCACCGCTTTTAGAAGACGGTCTTGCAAGAGGTATTATCAATTATTCCGCGTTGGCAAGAGACCTGCGTCCTCAAATTGAAAAAAAACTTATGAAATCAATAAAACGCGGAGCAATCGTCATGGCTCTAAAAAGGGTAAGTAAAAGCCTCAAGTATGAAAAACAGAAAATTCGGCAAACAATAAATTTAAGCGGATTAACTATCCGCTCTAATCTTGTCGAGTTTACCTATGCCAATTCAGATACGATGACTGAAAAACCCAAACAGGTCTTTACTATCTCGGAAAAAAGAAAAGGTGTTTTTTGCAATATATCACAAGGAGTTCGAGAAACGATGATAGTTGCCGCGGAAGAAGTTGAAGATGAAATAAAAAAAATATTTAAGCAGGAACGCCTTATTGCAAGCATCGGCGACATCTCCGCGATTACTATCCTTTTAAATAAAGAGTCTGTTATCACGCCGGGTGTCTATTATTCTGTATTAAAATTACTTGCATGGAATAATATAAATATCATTGATGTGATCTCGACTTACTCGGAATTAACTGTTATCTTTGACAATAAAGATATCGACAAAGCATTTACTATCCTTCGAAATTATAACTCGAACCAATAAATATTTTTCAACACAAAAATAAATTATCCTATACTACTTTTCTAATGCTTCGAAAACCTATATACCCCTCTGCTTTCAAAATGCAAAGGTATAACCCTAGCCTAGATTTGAATTTGTAGCTTTTAGAATTTAAAAGCAATCTTATTTTGATTTTGAAAGCTACGGAGGTATATACTATTATTTGTAAATCTAAAACAAGGTGATATATAATACAAGCATGTTCTGGGCTGATAAAATATTGCAAAACCAAAAAGGGCCGCAACTCATAAATGACTCTTTCACTCCGTCAGGAGTCGTCCATATGGGATCATTGAAAGGTCCTGTCATTCATGATACGTTTTATAAAATTTTGAAAGATCAAGGCAAAGAAGTTCTATTCAGCTATGGCTTTGATGATATGGACCCCATTGACGGCCTCGCTCCAAATTTGCAGGAAAAATTCAATAAATATTTAGGCGTCCCTTTATTTCTCGCACCATCGCCTGATGGCAAAGGTTCCTTTGCCGATTATTTCAGCGCAAAAATGATAGAGCTACTGGATACATTAGAAATAAAACCCGATTTATATAGAACACACGAAATTTATCAAAGAGGTGAGTTTGATGCTGCCATAAAAGTAGTCTTAGATCACGCTGATAAAGTCAGAAAAGTTTATGGAGATATCTATCATAAAACAATTCCCGATACATGGTATCCGCTTCAAATCATTTGTCCTCAATGCGGCAAATTAGGGACAACCAGAGTAGCCGGTTGGGATGGCACAGATGTAACATTTAATTGCGAGAAGAATCTTGTTACCTGGGCACAGGGCTGTGGCGCTAGCGGAAAAATTTCTCCCTTCGGGGGACGCGGTAAAATGCCCTGGAAAGTTGAATGGGCCGCCAAATGGGCAACTTTCGGCATCACAATTGAAGCTGCAGGGAAAGACCACGCTTCCGCAGGCGGCTCATATGATGTTGCTATGAAGATCTGTAAAGAGGTATTTGGGAAAACCCCACCGCTCAAACTCGGTTATGAATTTTTTCTTTCAGGCGGCAAGAAAATGTCTTCCTCAAAAGGCTTGGGAATGACAGGTGAAGAATTGTTGGAAGTGCTGGGACCAAGAGTCGCCCATTTTCTCATGATAAAGGTAGACCCTGTCCGCGCGGTGGAATTTACCCCGCGAGGAACAGACATCGTACCCAAACTCTATGATGAGTACCAAAAATCCGCAAATGCGTACTTTGAAAAAAAAGACGAAGACATAAGCCGCGCTTTTGAACTTTCGCAAATAGATGAGCCAAAAATGCCGCTTCAAGTCCGCTTCTCTGTCCTGGCCCAATTAATTCAGATGCCTAATATGCAAGAGAAAATCCAAAAAGCAGGATACGGGGATTGGGCAAAATACGCAAGAGTTTGGGTAGATAAATACGCGCCTGATTCTGAAAAATTTGTCGTAGCAAAAGAGCTTCCTAAAGAAGCGAAAAAACTTAGTAAGGAACAAAAAAATTATTTACAGAAAATCGCTATGGAGCTTGAGAAAAAATTGAATCCCGAGGATTTCCAAAAGGAACTCTATGTGTGGAGTAAAGAATTAGCTATTCCTTCCAAAGACGCTTTTGCCGCAATTTATCTCGCGCTTATCGGAAAAGATCATGGGCCAAAAGCAGGATGGCTTATCTTGTCATTAGACAAAGAATTCATCAAAAAAAGATTCTTAGAAATTGACAAAAATTAATAAATTAGCGTTGACAAAATATACACCATATGTTTTAATGTATATATTATGAAGCGCTATCAATTATATCTTGATCCACATTCTGTGTCTGTACTTGATGAATTTGGTAAACAAATAGAAGTTTCCCGATCCAAACTAATACAAATGGCTATTGATTACGTTGCCCATAATCTGAAAAAGGTATTCGTGGCGACAAAAACACCTACCGAAAGAGAGTATATACTTGATTCTTTAGTTGGGGCAATAAAACTTAAGGATAAAAAAATAACAAATTTCGCACGGGATATTGATCAAATATATCTTCGTAATTAGGTATGAAGATTTTTATTGATACAAGCGCTTTTATCGCGTTACTTGTTGAAAATGAGCTAGATCACTTAAAAGTTGCAAAGAAATATTTTGATTATAGGCAACAGCGCTCAATTTTATTCACTTCATACTTCATTCTTGATGAGCTTTTTACCCGATTACTTTATTATAAAAATATCAATATAAAAAAATATATTCAAGTACTGCAAACCGCAATCGCAGCGAATGAATTAACAGTAATGCAAGTAGATGAAGCATTATTTGAAAAGTCTATTACTGTATTTATGAAATTCTCTGAGCATAATATTTCATTTACAGACGCAACTACTTATATTCTGTATAAAGAATATTTTCTTGATGAGATTTTTACCCTTGATAGCGATTTTAAAAAGATGAGAATTAAAACATCATTTTAAATATTTACTATCATTAATTGAAATGAAAAAGCTCCTTATTGCAACCACAAACAAGGGGAAAATAAAGGAATTAAGAGAATTTCTTTCTGACTTACCTTTGCAACTCCTAACCCTTAAGGATATCGGCGAAACCTCAGATGTTGAAGAAAAAGGTCAAACATACGAAGAAAATTCCCGTATTAAGGCGCTGTTTTATTCAAAGAAATCAGGTCTTCCCGCTATCAGCGATGATGGAGGGCTGGAGATAATCGCGCTTGACGGCGCACCCGGAGTCCATTCCCGACGGTGGCTAGGATACAAGGCAACGGATGAGGAGTTGATCAAGCATTTGAGCAAAGTCGCAAAAAGCCTTCCCGACAATAAGCGTGATGCCTATTTTCGAACTGTAATTTCTTTGGCACTGCCGGATGGAAAAACCCGGAGTGTCAGCGGAGAGGTGAAGGGTGTTATCGCCAAAAAACCATTAAAAAACATACTCAAAGGTTATCCTTACAGATCTTTTTTCTTTCTGCCGGAAATCAATAAATTCTATCATGAAAATCAATTATCAAAAGAGGAGCAAAAATTATATAACCACCGTTATAAAGCTATAGAGAATCTTAAGCCAATAATTATTGAGCAACTACGTCTTTAATATTATTAACTCTCCTTACACATGTCATCCCGAGCGAGGAACGAGTCGAGGGATCTCATACCCAAAAAAGCTACATGTAACACTGTGGTATGAGATTCTTCGACTTCAGGATGCTGTTACATATGCATCCTTCCGCTCAGAATGACAAGTTTGAGTAATATGATTTACTAGTTTTATTGTCATCTCTCAAGCCCCTATGTTATATTTAATCTATCCTTAATATGAAAAAGATTATCTTCATAATTGTTCCTGTATTGTTAATTGCTTTAC
>JAHIGH010000240.1 GCA_018900295.1 Patescibacteria group bacterium
ACCGGCCAAGATTTATTCTGGCTGGTTTTTTAAAAAATGAATGAAAAAATTATTATAAATAAAGGGCTTAGTTCAAAGAGGGCGGAAGAACTCTTTGCTTCTTTTGGCCAGAATGAAATAAAGGAAACAAGAAGATTTACTCTTTTATCATCATTTGTTTCGCAATTTGGCAATTTTCTGACTATTCTTCTTATTCTGGCAGGATCTGTTTCCTTTCTTCTGGGAGAAAAAATCGATTCTCTTTTCATATTTCTCATAGTCATCCTGAATGCTCTATTTGGACTATATCAAGAAGCCAAAGCGGAAAAGTCACTGGAAACATTGAAGAAGCTCACTATATCTATGGTGAGAGTGGTAAGAGACGGGAAGGAACAGGAAATAGACAGCCGTCTTTTAGTGCCCGGTGATGTTATTTTTATCGAGGAGGGAAACAATGTGCCTGCGGATGCCAAAATCATAGAGAGCATGCGTCTTGAAGTTAACGAGGCAGCTTTGACAGGTGAATCACTACCTGTAGAAAAAGAGGCCGGAGAAAATAAAAATCAAAATATTTATATGGGGACAATCGTTGCCAAGGGCCGCGGATACGCAGAAGTTGTAGCGACCGGCAGTGCTACTAAATTCGGACAGATTGCCAAGACATTGTCAGCTATTAAAAGGGTGCGAACTCCACTGCAAAAGAAGCTTGATGTTTTTACCAAACAAATAGGCATAATCGGAATTCTGGCATCAGTCTCTGTTTTTATTCTTTCTTTTGTTCGAGATAAAACGCTTCTGGAAAGTTTTATATTCGCGGTAAGCCTGGCTGTCGCGGCGGTGCCTGAAGGATTGCCGGCGGTCATGACAATAACTTTAGCAATTGGCGTTGAAAAAATGGCAAAAAAGAAAGCTATTATAAGAAAATTAAACAGCATCGAGGCTTTGGGATCAGTCACATTGGTTGCTACAGACAAAACAGGCACTTTGACAACCAATAAAATGAGGATTAAAAAAATTTGGACAGAAGGAAAAGAGGCTTACTCAAAAATGCTGTTAAATGGCATTCTTTGCTCAACCGCGTTAATTAATAATAAATCGGATCGAGAGGATTTTGATATTATAGGCGATTCAACAGAAGGCGCAGTGCTCATCCTCGCGCAAAAAGAGGGACTGATCCCTGGTGTTATCAGAAAAGAATGGAAAATACTTGACGAGTTATCTTTCAATCCTGTCACAAAAAGAATGACTGTGGCAGTTGAGAAAGATAAAGAACAACTTATATTTACCAAAGGAGCACCGGAATCGATTCTTGCTATTTGTAACAGAGTAATGAAAGGAAATAAAGAATTTCCGTTAACCCCGGGCAAAAAGGCCGACATTGAAAAGGAATTTCAAAAATTTGCCAGTACAGGATTTCGCATGATCGCTTTTTCCTACAAAAAAAGTGACAAATTACTAATTTGTCATTCCCGCGAAAGCGGGAATCTATCTGAGTTCGAAAAAAACCAGGTTTTTTTGGGATTCGTCGGAATTGCCGATCCTGTAAGGGAAGAGATAGCAGATGCTGTTAAAAGAGCTAAAGAGGCCGGGATAAAAATAGTCATGATAACAGGAGATAATGAACTAACAGCACAGGCGGTTGGTATCGAAACAGGGATTATACAAAACGGAGAAAAAATTCTGACAGGCAAACAATTGGATGGATACTCTGATCAAGATCTTATCAAAATATTACCAGAAGTCCGGATCTTCGCCCGTACTACTCCTGATCACAAATATAGACTGGTAAAACTTTTCCAGAGCCTCAAAGAAACAGTAGCAGTTACCGGAGACGGGGTAAATGACGCCCTGGCTTTAAAGCAAGCAAACGTAGGAGTAGCGATGGGAATTACAGGAACAGACGTCGCTAAAGAAACCGCTGATATGATCCTCACTGATGATAATTTTGCATCCCTCATCAATGCTGTCGAATACGGCAGAAATATCTTCAATCAAATAAAAAGCGCTATTGTGTATCTTTTGGCTTGTAATTTAGGAGAAGTAATATATGTAATAATTTCTTTGGTTCTTCATCTTCCATTAATTACGCCGCTTCAAATCCTCTATATAAATATCGTAACTGACGGGCTGCCTGCCATAGCCTTGGCTTTCTCTCCTAAAGACCCGGATATTATGCGGGAAAAACCGAGAAGAACATTGAATATACTTGAAAATAAAGATTTTCATTACATTTTTTCCGTAGGTATTTTAACCGCTCTGCTCGGCGCGCTTGCGGTATTACCTTTTATAAAATCCTGGAACCATGCGACAATAATAACAATTCTTTTTACGGTATTAATTGTTGTGCAGCAGTTTATTCTCCTTGATATTTGGGTTGGACATAAACCTATACTAAAAAATCTTTATCTGGTTAAAAAACCTATTTTTTTAACAGCCTTTTTCCTGCCTTTTATTCCACAAGCCGTACTTTTATATAATCCTTTTTTTAATAAAGTCTTTGACACCACACCGCTTACATTCTATCAATTAGCTTTTGCCGGAGGAATATCATTGTTAATGATAATAGTTTTGGAATTTGTCAAAATTTTTCGTTTTAAGGCTTATTTTTAAGTTATATTCGTGTTTTTTTAGTAGCATATCTGTAAATATACTTTCTCAATTCTTCAACAATTATAATTGATGCCGCAACAGGGATAATCTTTAACCAGTCAGATACATCAAGGGCTGTAGTTTTAAGTATTTGCTGCATAAATGGGTTGTAAACAGCAAGTAATTGTAAAACAATAACAGTTAATGTTGAGACCATTAAGAATTTGTTTGAGAAAGGATTCAATCGAAAAATTGACTTTCTTTCATGCCGACAGTTCCAGGCATTAAACCATTGAAAAGCCGCGAGAACTGTTAACGATACAGTCCATGCTTTGACCATGTCTGATTGATAATATCCATTGAATAGGAAAAGCGTTCCGATCATCATGGGTATAGCCATAAAAAACATCCTTTGAGTGGTTAATGTATCAATAATATATTTTCCGGAGTGCTCGAATGTGCCTTTTAATAATCCTTCTTCTTTTGGCTCCATGGCAAGTGATGCATTCAAAAATCCATCTGTCACAAAATTAAGCCAGACAATTTGAGCCGCGAGAATTGGCAATGGAAATCCTAAAATTAAAGCTCCAACAATAGTAAATATCTCTCCCAGGCTGGTTGAAAAAAGATACAAAATAACTTTTTTAATAGTCTTATATATACTTCTTCCTTCCTCAACAGCAGAAATAATGCTATTAAAGTTATCATCAAGCAATACGATATCTGAGGCTTCTTTGGCTACTTCTGTACCTATTTTGCCCATAGCTATACCCAGGTCTGCTGCCACAAGAGATGGGGCATCATTTACCCCATCTCCTGTCATTGCGATAATAATCCCTTTTCTTTTATAAGCTCTGACTATCTTTAATTTATGCTCCGGAGTAACTCTGGCGAATACAGATACCTTGTCAAGCATATCTGTAAATTCATCTTCGGATAATGCGTCAATATCTTCTCCGGTCAAAATAGTATCTCCTTCATTATAAATACCGGCTTCCCTCGCGATAGCTTTGCCTGTAATTTTGTGGTCTCCCGTAAGCATGACTACTTTAATTCCTGCAGATGATGCTTTTTTAATTGCTTCATGTATTTCCGGCCGCAGTGCATCTATCAGTCCGAAAAATCCAATAAATGTAAGCTCTTTCATATCTCTGGTTGTAAGTGAGCCATGAAGGTTCTCTTTTAATGCAAAAGCAAGAACACGAAGTCCCTCAGTATACATTCCAATAAGGCTGGATTCTAATTCCTTTTTCTTTTCAGAAGTTAACGGATGGCTTTTTCCTTCATGCCAAACTTTGGATGCCAAATTCAGAATTTCTTCAGGCGCGCCAATAACAGTAGCAAATATGGCTCCATCTATTTTATGCGAGGCCGCATGGTATTTATTTTTATAATCAAATGGTATTTCAGAAAGCTTGGGGGATTCTTTCTCTAAAACATTTTTATGAAATCCAATTTTTTGTGCAAAGACTGAAATGGCTGAATCAGTAGGGTCGCCTGTCGCTCTCCACGTTTTGCTGTCTGTATCAAAAACAACACCATTATTTACACCAAATGCTGCAATCTTTGCCGCGAGAAGCAATTCCTGATGGCTAGGTGGATCAATTTTATTATTATCAAAAGTAACTTCTCCTTTCGGTTCGTAGCCATTACCTCCTATTGTGAAAATTTTTCCATCAACATACAGTTTTTGTAAAACGATTTCGTTCTTGGTAAGAGTTCCTGTTTTATCAACTGCAATAACCTGCGCTTGTCCCAGGGTTTCAACCGCTTGAAGTTTCTTGACTAACGCGTTGCGCCTGCTCATTCTCCAGACTCCTCTTGCGAGTATCAGGGTTATCGCAATCGGCAACCCTTCCGGAATAGTAGAGACGGCGAGTGACACGACTGTTGTGAACATCTCCTTAATTGAATGGCCCAGGAAAATGCCTAAAAAGAAGATTGAGATACAAAGAATGGTAACGGTAATAATAATTAGCTTCGTGAGATGGCGGATATTTGTTTTAAGAGGTATTTCCGTATTTATAACAGAAATTTCTTTTGAAATTTTACCTATTACAGTATCCAGCCCTGTGGCAACTACAATTGCCTGTCCATTTCCGGCTACAATATGTGTTCCGTTAAAAACCATGTTTTTCTGGTCACCGATCTGTAAATTTGGAGTTGAAATAACCTCTGCAAATTTATGCACAGGCACTGATTCACCGGTTAAAGCAGATTCATCAACAGTTAAGTTGTGAGACTCAATAATTCTCGCACCCGCGGGTATTTTCTCCCCTTCTTGAAGGATAATAATGTCTCCTGGAACAATATTGTAAGATGGAATTACATCCTCTTTACCATCCCGCAATACCGTAGTATTCGTTTGTGTAAATTTTTTGAGTGCCAAGAGCGTATTCTGAGCTTTGCCTTCCTGAATTAAGCCGATGATTGCGTTAAATAGCAGCACAAAAAGAATAATCGAACCATCAATAAATTCACCCATGAGAAAAACAATAAGACTTGCTATAAAGAGAATATATATAAGCGGATTTTGAAATTGACGGAGGAAGATTATAAAAAGACTATCAGGCTTGCTCTCCGGGAGCTTATTGAGCCCGTACTTTTCCAGGCGTATCTTTGCCTCTTCCCCTGTTAATCCATTTTTGCCGGAATGAAGCTCTTCAATTATATCCTTATCTTTTTTTGTATACCAAACCTGTTCCATAAATATAACCCTCCACCTTTCTCCTTTTTAGAGCTTCCTGTATGCCCGGAGGATGCGTTGTAAAAAAGTTATAGAAGATAAAAGAAAAAGCAAAAGGAAAACCAGCTCGGGAATATTATAATCCCAGAATACGAATGACGGAGCTAGCACAAAACCAACCAGGCCAATAAAAACTCCAATTAAACGTTCAGGCCGCTCAATAAGTCCTATATCAAAAGAAATTGTTTTATTGCCTGCTAATTCTCCCCTGCTTCTAACGTAACTGACTAAAAACGACACGAACAAAAAGAGAACTATTATCTCCCATCGCACGATATGTGCAAAACCAAAGGCGCTGATAATCAAGAAATCCGATATGCGGTCCATTGTAGAATCAAAAAAACTACCAAAAGACGTCACCTTTCCGGTCATTCGAGCTACAAGGCCGTCGAGCAAATCAATCGCGAGAAATGGAAATATTAACAGGGCAAAGTTATAATATCCATATGCGACAAGGACAAAAAATAAAAGAGGTGGTATACTTCCAATGAGGGTAAGAAAATTGGGATTAATGCCAGCTAAAGGCTTGATAAGGGGCTTTAAATAATTTTCAATTATTGGTTTTTTGTCGCTAAGCATATACTTTAAAAGTCAAAAGTTTATTACTTTTTATTTTTGAACTGTATTTTTGAATTTTGACTTTTAACTTTTGACTTTATATCTGTTGTTTTCATATCAGATACGAAAATAAAATCAGCCTAGATAATTAGTATGCGTTACAAAATAGATTTACATACTCATTCAATAATATCACATGATGGCGGAATAACGGCAGATCAATATTCGCAGCTGCTTGAAAAAGGGGTCTTGGATGTAATTGCCATAACCGATCACAATGAGACAAAATTCGCGCTCGATTTGGTAAAAAAATTCGGGGAGAAAATAATTGTCGGAGAAGAAATTTCAACAAGAGAGGGTGAAATGATCGGATTATTTTTGAAAAAAACTATTCCGGGAAATTTTACGGCTTTGGAGACTGCTAAATTAATACATGAACAAGGAGGCATAGTCTATATTCCACACCCGTTTGAAATCTTCAGGCAAGGATTAAAAAGAGACGTCTTACAAAGAATAGTATCGGATATTGATATCATTGAAGTTTTCAACGCCCGGGGCAAATGGCGTGGTAAATCAGGCCAGGCTCTGGCTTTCGCGAAAAAATATGATAAAGCTATGGCAGCCGCGGGCGATTCACATTGTCATCAAGGCATGGGGAGTTCTTATACTATAATCAGCGAGATTCCAACGAATAAGACTTTAATTAATTTGCTGGCAAAAGGAGAGCTGAACAAGCAATTCGCGCCAGTATATACATATCTATGTCCGGCAATAAATAAAATAAAACATAAATTTTTTATCTATGTCCGATAATATTCTTTTTCTACTTAATCCGTATTCCAATGAGGGAAAAGCGAGGAAGAATTGGCAAGGCGCTGCCAGGCGGTTCCCTGTCTTACCCAAAAATCCGGTCGAAGTGACAAATGAGAGCGATTTGACGAAAATCATAACTGAATATAAACCAAAAATTATTGCAATTGCCGGAGGCGACGGGACAATTAATAGTATTTGCAATACTGTTTTAAAACAAAAACAAAAGCCATTACTCGCGATACTTCCTCTTGGATTTGGTAATGCGCTGGCCTACTGTCTGGGCGTTGAAAATATGGAAAAAGCAGTGTATGTATTAACGAAAAAACCAAAGACAATTACGATAGATATATTGAAAACGAATATCCCCCAAAAAGAAATCGGCATTTTCAATATCAGCGTTGGTTTTGACGCGCGAATAATCCATATACGCGATAATTATAGGTATATTGGACTTCGTTCTTATGTCTTTTCAGCAATTAGAAGTTTATTTACGCATCCTGAAAAAGAGATGAGATTTACAATCGACCACGGCGTCACCCTAAATGCCACGGCTTCTTCGCTGGTTATCGCCAATTGCCCGATAATAGGACAGAATTATGTGATAGCATCCGATGCCAAACTCAATGACGGCCTGCTTGATTGCACATTGTTCTCGACTAAATACGCCTACATAACCAATCTCAGACTCAAGGGTTTCAAGCATCCGCTTTATTCGGAAATGGGAAAAGTACATTTCAAAGCAGCGCATATCCGTATCGAGGGCGAGCCTTTTGTACAAATAGACGGAGATCCGGCAATGAACACTCAGGGGCTGGAAGTAGAAATCGCGCATAACCAATTGACCTTTCTACGAAATAGTAAAGAAAATATTGACATCCCCTATCAGCCATTCATTAATTAATATACCTGTGAGGGTTTATGCCACTCCGCTTTGAATTTACAAATAATTGGCATATACCTCCGTAGCTTTCAACATGGGGATTAGATTATTATTAAAGTCTAACTAATTTAGAATTCAAAGCTACGCCGGGCATTATACCCTTACATTTTGAAAGCGTAGGGGTATAAAATATATTACATTTGGTATATAGTTAAGATATGATTCTCATCGTCTCGGTTCTCTGGTTTTTTTTACCTGCCGGACTTGGTAATCTAGCTCCGATCATTGCCGCCAAAATTCCGGTTTTGAAAAAATACTCCCATCCGATTGACGGACTTCAAAAATTTCGCGGAAAGAGAATTCTTGGTGATCATAAAACAGTACGGGGTTTGATCGCCGGAGTTTGCGCGGGAATTATTACGGCATATATACAAATGATCCTGTATAATCAATTCCAATTTATCAGAAACTTTTCTCTTGTTGATTACGGCACAATAAATCCGTTATTTTGGGGATTCCTTTCTTCATTCGGCGCGTTATTTGGGGACGGGGTAAAGAGCTTTTTTAAAAGACAATTAAATATACCGTCAGGCAAATCCTGGTTCCCCTTCGATCAGATAGACTATATTCTGGGTGGTATACTATTTACTTCTTTCTATGTTCAGCTTAGTCTGAAATTATATATCATACTTTTCATTGTCTGGTTCTTCCTTCATCCGCTGTCAACTTTCATCGGCTGGCTGCTACGACTCAAAGACGACCCGATCTGAGGCATTAAATTAAATTGACAATAAAAAGGAAATAAATTACTCTATTAGCATGTCCAATGAGTGGAAAATACTTTTTTATGAGACAAAAAGCGGAGAATCTCCGGTTTACGAATTCTTTAAACAACAGCAGGCACATGGCCGATCAAAGATAACTCACTTAATTGATCTTTTATCAAAGTATGGCAATGCGTTAGGACTGCCTCATTCAAAAGCGATGGGCAGTGGATTATATGAAATGCGAATTAGAGGGAAAGAAGAGTTACGAATATTTTATTGCTTCACAAAACAGAAAACTATCTACCTGCTACATGCCTTCAAGAAACAAGGACAAAGGACTCCAAAAAAGGAGTTCGGTATAGCGGCACAGAGAAAGGAAGAGATAAAAAGTGTTTGACGGGTTTATCACATTTATGTTATAAATAGTATATATGAAAACATGGGAAGAGGTACGGAAGGAATTATTAGCTGACCCGGAGACAAAACGCGAGTACGATAAACTTGCTCCCCGTTATGCGGTTATTTCCGAACTGATTGCGGCCAGGCTCAAAAAAGGAATGACGCAAGCCGATATAGCAAAAAAAGTCGGCACCAAACAATCCGCAATCGCGCGATTCGAAGGAGGCAATGTAAATCCAACTCTAGATTTCCTTGAAAGAATAGCTGAAGTATTAGGGCGCAAGCTTACCATACGCCTGAACTAATTAACATGCCAAAAGATCTCACAAGCCTTTTTTCTCCAAAATCTGTGTGTGTTATCGGCGCGTCGCGATCGCCTGAAAAAGTCGGGGAGATAATATTGAAGAATATTATCAATTCGAAATATAAGGGGAAAATTTACCCCGTGAATCCTCATGTTGAAATGATAAATGACTTAAAGTGCTACCCGGATGTAAAAAGTATTCCTGAAATTCCAGACCTTGCCATCATTGCCATACCCGCAGCTTTTGTATTGGATGAATTAAAACAGATTGGAGAAAAAGGCACAAAAAACGTAATTGTAATAACTTCCGGCTTCAAAGAAACCGGCCCGGAAGGCGAAAAACTGGAAAAAGATCTTGCGGATATTGCCAAAAAATATGAAATAAATCTCTTAGGTCCCAACTGTATGGGGTTTATAAATAATTTGTGCCCGATAAACGCGACATTCGGGCAACCGGTGAACCAATTGGGAAATCTTCGTTTTATCACGCAATCAGGCGCTATCGCGTCAAGCCTTTTTGACTGGTGCAGCTCGACGGGACTCGGCCTTCGTGAGTTTGTTACGCTTGGAAATAAGACAGTACTCAATGAGGTTGATGTCTTACAATATTTTTATGAACAGATCAAAAAAACACCCGGAGAAATTCAGCCAATTGGCTTATATTTGGAGTCAATCAGCGTTGGTGCGGAATTTCTTCGTATTACAACCGAAATTGCGAAAACAAACCCCATTTTCATCATCAAGCCGGGGAAGACAAAAGCAGCAGCTAAGGCGATGCAGTCACATACAGGCGCTATTGCAGGAGAAGATAGTGTGATGGATGCGGCATTAAAACAAGCAGGGATTGTCCGCTGCCAGACGCTTGAAGATTTTTTTGATGTTTCCCGCGCTTTCTCTTGGGAAAATGCGCCTCTCGGCCCAAAAGTCGCTATAATCTCAAATGCCGGAGGGCCTGCGGTAATCTGCGCGGACGCGGTAGTAAATGAAGGTTTGGAAATGGCGGAATTTGACACTCAGATAAAAGAGCAGTTGGCGAACGCGCTGCCCCGATTCGCGAGTACTGCAAATCCCGTAGATGTTTTGGGTGACGCGCTCGCTGACCGGTATGCCACGGCGGCAGAAATTATTCTTAAGACCAATCAGGCCGACGCATTAGTAGTCATTCTGACTCCGCAGGTAATGACGCAAATTGAAAAAACCGCGGAGCTGATCGGTAACTTAAAAAAATACCAAAAACCTATTTTTTGTTCGTTCATAGGCGGAAGCCTGATCGCTCAAGGAGAAAAAAAATTAAATGAGTTAAAAATTCCTGTCTTTCGTTTTCCCGAGCGCGCAATTGCGGCGATCGGCGCAATGTGGAGATGGAAAAAACATCTTGAAGCAAAAAAAGGGGTAACGCCCGCTTCATCAATAGTTGAGATAAACCAAAATAATATTTCAGAAATTATTAATACCGCAAAGAAAAATAACCAAAAAACTCTTGATAATTTTCAGGCAAATGAAGTATTAGTCCAAGCGAACATCCCGACTCCGGCAACACAAATAATTACCGATATAAACCAAGCAAAAAATTTCGCCGAGATAAACAGTTGGCCTGTAGTGCTCAAACTCTCTTCTCCGGGTATGTTACATAAAAAAGATGTAGGCGGAGTAGTTACAGATATCTCCAATAATTGGCAGCTTGAACTTGTTTGGGATAATTTTGTGCGTAGAATAACGACATTGTCTTCTGATATCCGTGAGCATGTTAAAGTGCAGATCCAGAAAGATATCCTCAGCGGTGTTGAAGTAATTATCGGAGTCAAGCGGGATCCGACTTTCGGGCCGGTTATGTTATTCGGCGCAGGCGGGACATTGGCGGAATTAATAGGTGACCGCAATCTTCATTTGCTGCCTGTCAGTCCGGAGGATGCCCGTCAACTTGTCGAAAGATCAAGAATCGCGACGATTCTCAAAGGCTATCGGGGCGAGCCGCCATATCCTTTGACGAAATTATATGACGTGATCGTAAGACTCGCAAAAATTATCGAATCCAGCCCAGAAATCGCGGAGATGGAAATAAACCCACTTATCGTAACCCTCAATAATGTCTGGGCTGTTGATGTAAAAGTAGTACTTACAGAGGGCGAAAGCAGAGCAATTACTCCGCCAAAGTTCCGCATCGCGACCGCAATCAGCCACACAATATTTGCAGTAAAATTCCATTATTTTGTCTTTGAAACAGAGGTTCCATTCACATACCAACCCGGCCAATATGTGAATGTCAAAATTTCCCAACAGAGGATTAACTGCTACTCAATCGCCGGGAATGACGGCCCTAACCGATTCGCTTTGCTCATCGATACTAAACCAGGGGGGATAGGTTCTAAGTTTTTTGAGAATTTAAAAACCGGTGATAAAATAACTTACCTTGGCCCCTTCGGGGTATTTAAATTTAAGCCTGATGACGGATCTAAGAAAATTTTGTTCCTGGGAACAGGGTCGGGAATCGCTCCTTTGCGATCGATAGTTGATGAACTTCTGAAAAATAAGATACAAAAACCTATTTACTTTTACTTCGGCCTTCGCTTCTCATCCGATATTTTCTGGCATGATTATTTTCAAAAACAGGCTGAGGCAAATCCAAATTTCAAATATAAACTTGTCCTTTCAAGGCCTGATGATGCATGGCAAGGACAAACCGGACACGTCACTGATATTATTAAAACTGACTTCCCGGATGCAAGCGATTGTGCAGTGTATTTGTGCGGTAATAAGCAAATGATTGAAGAGGCTACCACTCTGCTACTTACCCAAGGATGCCCGAAGGAACGAATTTACGCAGAAAAGTTCTAAATATGGCCAAGCAAGAATTCATATCTTTGAAAATAGGCGGATACGCGGGGCAGGGAATTAAATCCGCTGGGCTTATGTTCGCTAAATTAGCAACACGCTCCGGCTACAATATTTATACTTATACAGAATATCCCTCTCTGATCCGCGGCGGACACAATGCCATGCAAATTTGCGTATCTTCGGAAGAAGTCACCGCGCCAAGTAATAAGACTGATTTGTTAATTGCACTTAACCAGGAAACAATAACTAAACACTTGAGTGAACTATCCGAGGGCGGAGGAATTATTTTTGACGCGGATAAAAAATTCGATTTCTCAAAGGTTGATAAAAATATAAACCTCTTTCTTGTGCCGTTATCTAAATTAACAGGCGGGCATGAGTTGCTTATCAATACAGCCGCACTCGGAGTTGCAACCGCACTTTTTGGCGGAGAGATCAAGATCCTCAAAGACCTCATCAGTGAGGAATTTTCCGGTAAAAAAGAAGAAGTTGTTGAAATGAACCATAAAGCAGTAGAACAGGGCTATAATTTCGCAAATGAAAATTTCGCGGATAAATTACAAAATAAGTTGTCCCCGCGTCAAAATGTATCACCCAAGATGATTCTCAATGGAAATGAAGCCGCGGCTCTGGGCGCGATTGCCGGAGGATTGCAATTTGCCGCGATCTATCCGATGACGCCAATTACAGGCCTACTTCATATGCTTGCCGCATATCAAGAAAAATATGGTTTTATTTATAAACAACCGGAAGATGAAATTGCGGCTATAAATATGACAATCGGCGCTGCCTTTGCCGGCGCACGCGCTATGACTGCCACCTCAGGCGGAGGCTTCTGCCTCATGACAGAGGGATACGGACTGGCAGGAATGACTGAGACGCCAATAGTTATTATAATGGGTATGCGAGCGGGTCCGGCAACGGGGCTTCCGACCTGGAGCGAGCAAGGAGATTTGCGCTTTGTCCTGCACGCGCATCAGGGTGATTTCCCCCGCATCGTCCTGGCAGCAGGAGACGGAAAAGAAGCTTTTGATCTCACGATGCAGGCATTTAATTTAGCTGAAAAATACCAAACGCCCGTGGTGGTTCTCGTTGATAAAAATATTTGCGAAGACGACCAAAGCTACATCTACTTTGATGTATCTAAATATAAAATTGAGCGGGGAAAGTTTACGACAGAAAAGGTGAATGATTATAAGAGATATGCGCTTGAGCAAGACGGGATTTCAGCGCGCACCGTTCCGGGCACAGGTAATTTTTTCATTGCCAATTCCGATGAACATAATACATACGGATATTCTGATGAAGAATCAGCAAACCGCAAGGAGCAGTATAAAAAAAGGATGAATAAACTCCGCACTTGTGAAACTCAGGATATGCCGGCACCCACACTTTACGGCCCTGAAAACCCGGATGTTACCATTGTGTCCTGGGGCAGTAACAAGGGTAGCATAATGCAATCAATGAAAGAATTTCCCAACGTTAATTTTCTCCACCTGACCTGGATGAATCCATTCCCTTCAGAAACTGTTAAACAGATTTTATCGGGCGCGAAACACGTTGTGGATATCGAATGCAACTACACAGCGCAGTTGGCGGGTTTGATACGGGAAAAAACAGGGATTGAAATTGAAGACAAATTCCTCAAATACGACGGCAGACCGTTTTTTGTGGAAGAGATTGCGGAGAAACTGCGGGGACTAGTGTAATTACCATAATTACCACCTTTTTTTAATATTCGATTATTAAAAATAAGTAATACATTATGTGTAATAAATGTCTTTAAATCCATAAATGACTGTAGAAAATTTGCCTTAAATTAAGTATTATATGCAAGATAAATTGAAGAATACATCTTATGCGCAACTAAAGCAGATATGTGAAAGCAGACAACATGGGAGGCGGAGGCTATATTAATTCATATTTATAGATCAATTTTAAAAATGAAGCTATTTAAACCTAAATTAATAAAAATCAAGACATTTCCAGAAACAGACGATGATTATGTGGACCAATGCTTCAAAATTGAGTTTCAAGAATTCGAAGAAAATAGAGATTGGTTTGATATGCCCGAAGCTAAAGCTGTAACTGAATCAGGAAACACTGGAAAAATCGAAGAGGCTCTAATTTTAGCGAAAACAATGCAAAATAGACATCCGGATTTTTGGTTTCCCTATTTTTGGCGAGCAATTTTATATTCTAAAAAAAGAAATTATAAAGATGTTTGGAAAGTGCTACTTGAAGGATTAGAGCTCTCAAAAAGCAAGTTTGATTTATGTGCAAAGCTGGGAAATCTGGAATGGGAGTTAGCAGAGGATTTACCAGAAGCTATTAAGTGGTGGGCGAAAAGCATTGTTATTCAAATAAGCGCCAAGGAGTTTTTGAATAGGGATCCTTCTATGGCTAGGTTGCGTTGGAATGATTCACCATTTTTTTACCTATCTTATGTTGCGGAACAACTAGGACTAAGTAGGCCGTTTTGGAAGCTAAGAGGATATGCTGATCAAATTAATATTGACAAACACTGTTTTATCCCCGAGGAGGCAGAGAAATTATATGCGGCCGTTCATAATCAAGGAACAGTATCAATAGGAAAGGTTATTGAATTACTCAGTGAAAAGTATTTATCCTGACATTTACTGTTTTGCAAAGTAATTTAAAAGCTATTAATTTCGTTAACCTCTTTTTCCAAATAACCTTGACAGATAATTTCTTGTTTTTTAGTTATTAACACCCTTTGCCATTCTTTGGGTGTGTGTTTTAACTTTTTTCCAAACAAACAAGTTGAGTATCCATCATATATAGCACCAGTTAATTGTGGTTTCTTGGGGAAAAAGAGAATTTTAAGATCAGTATTGTCTAAAATAGTTTTAGTAAAAACATCGGAGCAACAGCGACTAGAAGAAAAAACTATAAACACATTGTTTTTATCTGTGTTTGAGGTAATATCTAGCCACGTTTGCTCAAATCGCTTTCGATCATTGCATATCAGATCGCATTCTTCAATATGAATCACGATAGATTTTGGGCTTTTTGACTCACTTTCTTTTCCAAGTTTGTCGAAACAATCTGATGCCTTTTGGATATCAACAATAACAGGTTTGTATAGATAGGCCGGATACGGGAAATTGCCAAAATCTACCCTGGTCATATCCAGGAACACAAAACCAAGTTGCTCGGGAGTATTTTGCTGGATGAGTTGATGGTAAAGACTGGAGTGAAAAATACTTTTGCCAGAGCCGGATTCTCCAGACAAGACAATGGAATGGATATCTTCTTTGGTAAAATCGATAAATACCTTATTTCCTTTTTGATCTCTGCCTATGTAAATATTTGCCTTCATTATTTAGTTATTTTGATATGCCCTCATTGGAGTTATTATCTTTGTTTTCATTCTTTTTATCGGTTTTAGGTTTTTCTTTCTTGGATTGTAATATTGCAGAAATAAGGGGGCGTATGTAATAAGCTATTATCCCGCCAACAAGTAGTCCTCCGATGCCAATATATGGCTTAAGCAACATCCATAGTGCGAACCCAATCGAAAGTGTTATAAGCTCAACAATCATATATTTTTAACATCCTTTTGGTCTAGCCGATAAGTTTCTTTGACTCTTTCAGATCTATCTAAATAAGCCATCCAGATGGCTAGAAAAATCATTGGCCCGATGGCGCTTAACGATGCATCTAGCCATTGTGGGCTAGTACTTGCAACCTTATTTGTAATAAGTCTAATAATATCCCAGTAAGCAAACATTGAACGTAGCGCCCAGTTAACAATTAAAAATATCTTGGTAACTTTTACAGCTTCTGGCCGAATTTGCCAAAGCAAAATTCCGGCATAAACACTAAAAACAGCCAAACCGGCATTTACAAGAATTTCTATTAACCGTAAAGCGTTTTCCTCGTAAGCAGAAACGAGATTAATTATTGTTGCCATGGGGGTAATGACTATCAATATAAGACAAAAACCCAGTAACCATCCTCCAATTTTTTTGAATTTAGGTTTTGATTGTAATCTATCTAATTCCATATGTACCCTTCAGGCCAATACACCCCGAAGGGTGGCGTTATTGCGGCCCATCACGGACTTCAATCATGACAGGTACTTCATTGTTTTTATCGAAGAAGAGTGTCATGGGCACCCGATCGCCTACTTGAACACCATTAACGCCATTACAAATCATTCTAAGCCCCATAAACTTCAGTTCGACAGTAGTACCAGCAGGAATGCTAATGCCAGATATATCCCCAGTTCCCGGAACACTCGAAGCGCCCATATCCTGCATTCCGAAACTACGACACGCAGTTGATGACGCGCCTATTAAAAGGTCATTTTTTGTTCCCGTATTGTGAATAGACGCATAGAATGCTATTGTCGTCGGGTCTATTGTTGGGGTTGGGTTTGTTTCTGGTGGCCCGTCAAAAATTCTCGTAAAATGCCCCCATCCACTATCTACCATGATGGCTGAAGATGATTGTTCTAATACATTCACTCTTTTATCTAATTCTTCGGTTTTATAGAACAGATAACATAAAAGAGATGTTTGATTATCAACCTTTTTCTTATCGCACTTATTATCTATAAATTTCTGTGCTTTTGGTAAAAAGGTGCTACTACTGAGAACTGCAAATACTGGTACTGCTAAAAAAAGAAGAATAGTTAAACTTACTACAGAAGTCGTTAAAAGCTTTTTTATTTTTATATTCATCTAAATTTGATAGTAATCTTTAATATTTCAAATGTCAATAAAATTTTTATATATTATTTTTATATTTATAGAGCTATTGCTATCACTCTATAATATCCTGAGTTGTAATCTATTCGATTACCAGTATTATCCAATCCTGTATGAACATAGGTGGCGCCTGCCTGAATAGTAAATGTTGTGAGATTAATATTCTTAATTATTCCGCCACGCTCTTCACCTTCATAATCCCGAAAACCATCTGAAACATTTTGCGCATTTGAACCATTGCTGTCAGTTGCAAAATAAAGTATTGCTATAAAAGCAGTGGTATTAAGATTGTGGATTTTATTGTATGTACCACCTGTTGAACATGGGAACCAGCCGCTGTCATAAGTCTTGAATCCTCCTGAAGCCGCAGTGGTTTGGACAGTTCCATCGGGAAATTTGAAGCCGCCTGATATGCTGTGTATTGTGCCGGCAACTGTTAATTTTTCCGTAGTATTTACAGCACCGATGCCGACATTGCCTCCCTCCTCTATGACGAACTGATTGGCGTAACCCAGATGATGGCCTACATTGATTTTGAATTTATTATCATTATTATCAACTCCCATTGTAAAATTATGACTTCCAGGACGCTGACCTGTTTCTAATCGAATCGCCGCATCATTATCATCTGAAAAAATGTGTAATTTCTGGGTCGGACCTGTTGTATTGATGCCGATATTGCCGGGAACATATAAACCACCAGCATCGGTAATCTGGAAAGTGTCGTTAACGTTGTTGGGATAAATATAGCTACCACCATCAGTCCAAAGAGATAGAAATTCACTGGCGTGTTTGCCGTCAACGGTATCGGAATTCCCGGCGCTTGTTGCATAGCCAACACTTAAATTGGGGTACACGCCGTTAGCTTGAGCAAAAGAAACACTGTCCAACCCATCTAGTAAATCCGCGTCCAACCCAGAACCAGAACCATCAACTTGTTTTACTTTTTCAAGAAGCGTATTGGGTTCTTCCAAGGCTACTATTCTTGCGGTCAAGCCTGTTATTTTTGTATTTATATCAATGAGCAAGTTATCCACTGAACTTTTCCATGTTTCCAAATCCGTAATCCTTCCTGTCAAAATTAATATTTTATTTCTTAGATCATCTACTGCATTTTGCAACTCTTCAAAAGGTTTTCCTTCAGGCTTGCCTCCTGGCTGCGTCGCATACACTGATATAGATGTAAATCTAATTAAACAAATTGAGATTAATAAAATAGCTATTATTTTTACTTTTGTCATAATTTTTGTCTAAAATAAATGAATTATTAAACTCATCTAACTCGAGAATAGCTTTTTATATTTTAAATGTCAACATTTTTGTTGGTTATTTTAATTCGATTTAGTCTTCTTTCAAAATAATTTATCCAATGGCTCTACTGATTCATAACCGCAAACACCGCTGCGAGGAGAATTGGCTAAGGGGAGAATATAATGTTCTTCTTTTTCATTTTCTTCATTATGATATTTTTCAGCGCATTTATCGCACGCAAACGCCATTTCTTCTCCGCTGCAAGCAGTACAAACCTGCGTTGCTTGCTTGCCACACATCGCGCAATTAGATGGCGGTAAATAATTTCGGGCCACCAATTCTACTCTCTTGTTATTGCTTAACTGAAAATTACTATATTCCAGCGCCTTGATAGCCAACTCTGTGGAACTGCCAAAATCATAAATATAATTAACGCTATCCCCCGGAGTAAATGTGCCCATGATAATTCTTCCTTTGCCCACTTCGCTTCCATAATCGCCAAACTCACTAAGATGGTCGCAACATTCAACCCAAACATCTCTGATTAAATTATCCAGGTCTTTTACTTTGGCTTGATTGTTGACTTCTACCATCAGCCAAAAATTCTTAATATATGGACTAATGATTCTTAATCTTAAATTCTTTATGTTTTCATCCTTTTCTCTTTTTGGGCAATTATCCAGATGGCCAGTGATTTGCCTTTTTGTAAAGTCCTTTTTACAAAATTTGCACTGGCCTTCGTATTTGTTTGACTCGGTTTGCGTTCTCATATTTTTTAATGACTCACTTTATGAGGTGTATACTTCTGGTTTGTCCAGAATCGAATTCTGGATGTGCCCTTACAGGCTTACCAGAAACACATTTGTGTAACATGAGTTAATAAAATAAGTATCGGCATTGTTATTTTGCCTTTATATATTCCAATAATAGCAAAAAATTTAAAGATAGCAAGCCGAATTAATAGAAATCAGCAATTCTCAATATGAGATTAGATCACTATGGTAATCCAATTAAGTTGGTCTTTTGAAATAAATCGATGTCGAATTAAAACAAAAAGTAACTGTTCACGGTTCTGACACGCCGCGCTCAAACAAGTTGAGAGATTCTTCGCACTTTGTGCTCAGAATGACAAATTTGTGTTAGAGGTGTGAACTGTTACAACAAAAATTAATATTTGACTTTTTTACGTTTAAAAAATAAAAATACATTTCTAATAATTATCGAAAAAACCATTTTTTAGCTTTATCGTTAAAAGATTGGTTTGCAATAACAAGATAACTTTTCATATTGAGAATTGCTGGCCGGCTGGCGGGTTTGATACGGGAAAAAACAGGGATTGAAATTGAAGACAAATTCCTCAAATACGACGGCAGACCGTTTTTTGTGGAGGAAATCAGTGAAAAACTACGGGGGCTGATGTAGCTATTATTTCTCTAGCGGATGTAGACTTGCGGGAAATATTGTTTGAAAATATCGTGGGCTTCCCGGACTTGCTCTTTGGTTGGGGGATTCACGCCTTTCAGTGGATTTTCGCGGCCAAGCGCTTTGTATTTGTACACGCCCAAGGTGTGATAAGGGAGGATTTCCACTCTCCGGATGGTTTTGTATTTGCGGAAATGCTCTCCCCATTTATGAAGAAACGGCTTTTGGTCTGTAAATCCGGGTACTAAAACGTAACGAAGCCACATGGGTTTTCCCGTTTTCTCCCTATACTGCGCAAATTTCAGCACAATATTATTTGAAGCGTTTGTAACTTTTTGATGCCAAACAGGGTCGATATGTTTGACATCCAAAAGAACCAGGTCTGTCACTTCCAGCAACTTTTTTGCTGCCTCATCAAGAATCGAGCCGTTAGTGTCCAGAGCTGTATTAAACCCGGATTTTTTCGCCTGAGAAAACAAATCAAAAAGTGCGTGTCTTTGCAGAAGAGGTTCTCCTCCTGAAACAGTAAGTCCGCCTTTGTCTTTGAAATATGGCTTTTGTTTTTCGAGAAGATCCAGGATTTTTTGTGTTTCTGTTTCTTTCCCGCCTTCAACGGACTGTGTGTCGGGATTTTGGCAATACAAACAGCGGAAATTACACCCCTGTAAAAAAATTACCAACCTGATCCCGGGTCCTTCGTGGGTGCCGAATGTTTCGATTGAATGAACTTTTAACATAAACAGTCCCCTAACCCCTCCCCAGCCTCCCCTTATCATGGGAGGAGCACAAATTTCTCCCTACTAATAAGGAACTGCAACAAAAACCCTCCCCCTGATAAGGGGGAGTCAGAGGGGGTTTTTAGTTGTTGGAGGTATTACATCGTTTCAAAGAAAGTGCGTGCTAAAACCTCCTGCTGATGCTCGCGGGATAATTTGATGAAATTGACAGCGTATCCTGAGACACGTATTGTCAATTGCGGATAATCCTCGGGATGTTCCATTGCTTCGAGCATTGTCTCTCTATTGAGGACATTGACATTCAGATGATGCGCCTTTTTGGCAAAATAACCGTCCAAAAGATGGACTAAGTTTTCGATTTGTTCATCTTTATCCGCTCCCAGTGTCCGTGGGACTATCGTAAATGTATTGGAAATGCCGTCGCGTGAAGAAGTGTATGGAAGTTTGGCGACCGAATTGAGCGATGCAACCGCGCCATGAGTATCGCGTCCGTGCATGGGATTGGCGCCCGGTGCAAAAGGTTCACCGGCTTTTCTACCGTCAGGCGTACTGCCGGTTTTTTTACCGTACATGACATTGGATGTGATAGTCAAAATAGACAAAGTAGGCTTGGCGTTCTTATAGATAGCATGTTTTCCTAATTCGTTGTTAAATTTTTCTACCAGTTCTTTGGTGATCATATCCGCGCGGTCATCGTCGTTGCCGTACTTGGGAAAATCTCCCGAAATATTAAATTCCTGAGTGATGCCGTCTTCGCTTCTTACCGCTGTCACTTTCGCGAATTTGATCGCGGATAAAGAATCCGCTACGACAGATAATCCGGCAATTCCAAATGCCATTACCCTTTCAACATTTGTGTCAAGTAAAGCCATCTGCGCCCGCTCGTAATAATATTTATCGTGCATATAGTGGATGATATTCATCGTATCCACATACACTTGCACAACATGCGCCATTGTTTTGGTAAAACGTGACATCACATCATCATAATCCAGCACGCCGCTTTTTAACGGCTCAATTCCATCAATAAGTCTGACGCTTTTATTCTCGTCTCTTCCCTCATTTAGCGCCATAAGCAATGTTTTCGCCAGGTTGCATCTGGCTCCGAAAAATTGCATCTGCTTTCCGCTTTTTAATAGCGAAACGCAGCAGCTGATGCCATAATCATCAGAGCCTGAAACTTCACGCATCAGGTCATCGTTCTCATACTGGATAGCGGATGTATCAATTGAAACCCGGGTGCAAAAATTTTTAAATGGCTGGGGTAATTTTTCCGACCATAAAATCGTAAGATTGGGTTCGGGAGCGGGACCGAGGTTATACAAAGACTGCAGGAAACGATAAGTGGTCTTGGTGACTTTATGCCGGCCGTCCTGCCAAGCTCCTCCCAAAGATTCGGTGAGCCATGTAGGATCGCCGGCAAAAATAATATCGTATTCGTGCATGCGTAAGTGCCTAACCAAACGGAGTTTTATAATAAATTGGTCAACCAATTCCTGAGCCTCTTCCTCTGTTAATTTTTTATCAGCGATATCTTTTTCGAGATAAATATCAAAAAATCCGCTGACATTGCCCAGACTCATGGCCGCGCCGTCATGTTCTTTCAGGGCGGCAAGATAACCAAAATATGTCCATTGGATCGCTTCCCGTGCACTCCGCGCAGGTTTGCTGATATCAAATTCGTATGATGCGGCCATCTCTTTTATCATCCTTAATGCCTTTATC
>JAHIGH010000270.1 GCA_018900295.1 Patescibacteria group bacterium
AAATCTCAATCGCAGTCGGCCGTTTTTCAGTCCCTTTGAATGCCATGTGTTCCAGAAAATGGGAAATCCCGCTTGTCTCGCGCGTCTCATACCTGCTTCCCGCTCCGACCATGACAAGCACTGTAGCGCTCTCAAGTGAAGGCATGGGAATCGTAATCACCCGCAGACCATTTTTTAGAAGAGTTCTAGTATAGTTCATATGTAGGGGCGATTCCTTGTAATCGCCCAAATCTCCACCCATTCTAACACGCCTCCCCTCTTTTGCCAATACGAAATAAAATAAATATTGTAAAAAACAATATGTTTTGATATACTCTGTTTCAAATTGATATAATCAACGAAAAATAATATGCTAAAAAAAGAACAAATTCCGCAACCTGAAAAATCATTATCTGAAGCTGCTAAAACAGTCAGTGATTTATATCGAAAATTTTACACAGAAGTAGAATTTTACGAACCAGGTCATAACCTATATAATAAAAAAACCTAGATAATAAAGAAATAAGAAAAGAATCCTGGAAAAAAGCTGCTGAAGAAAATCGAAAATTTGGCGAGACTATACGAAAACTAGGTGAAACATTGGAACATGAAAGAGGTTTAAAAATAAAAAATGATTCTATTGTTATAAAACAAGCTAAAAAATACTTTAATGAAGTGCCAAACGAGCCGAAGAAATTATTATCTGATATATTATCATCTCGTATTACCTCACCTAAAAAAAATATTACTAAAATAATCTTTTATAGTACGGAAAAGTTTTCAATACACGCTAGTAAAATGATAGAAGAAATGGGATTTGAAAATGGTTGGAAAATTGAGGAACCTAATAAAATAACCTTAGAACAAGTTACACAGAAAATCTTAACAAAAGAACTTAAATTCGGCCATACTCCTCACCCAAAAAGGCAATACCCCCACTCAAACAAAGAGCTCGGTGACCCCACCGGAATTCCCTACCCGCCTAACTCCCCAAATTAAACATCCATCGCCAAAATTACCCCTTTTTCCCTAATATATTTTTTGCTTATCACATAACTCTCTTCCAATCTGACCTTTTGTGACAACTTTGATAACTTTCTGATATCAAAAATACTTGCCTGATTCTTAATCTCAAATCCGATTTTTTCATTAAGAACGAAATCGATCTCAACCCCCGTCCGCCTTTGATAATAATTTATTTTTCCGTAGTTCTTTAAAGCCCTCATAACGGCATTTTCCAAAATCGCGCCCGTTGATATTTGATCCAGGATATTCAAAATTCCGGTATCACAAAAATAAATTTTTCGTGCGCCGCTTACTTCTCTATCGGCATTTCTCGAAAAAGGTCTGACCAAAAAAATAAAATAAGTATTTTCCAAAAAAGAAAGATAGCCATAGACCGTTTCCCGCGAAACACCAAGCTCTGAAGAAATTTTACTGATTTCAATTTTAGAGCCGGTTCTGGCTGCCAAAAGAATTATAAAATCCCTTAATTTATTGATATTCCTGAAATCAGCCAGCGCCTTAACATCTTTTTCAAAATAGGAAGCAAAGATATCATTCAGAGCTTTTTTCTTTTGCCCGGGATCTTTTTCCAGAACGACCCTGGGGAACCCGCCAAACTCCAAATAATCATCATAGTATTTTTCATAAATTCCAAAGTCAATCTCACTTTTTTTCACGTCCTTTCCCTTAAAATCCGGAAAGAATTTTCTTTCTTTACCTTGAAAAATCAGATATTCTTCAAAATCCAAAGGATAAAGCTCAAAAATGAATTTCCTGCCCGCCAGCGATTCGGAAAAAAGATTTTTAAGATAATAGCTGCTTGAACCGGTCAGGAAAAACTTAATATCATAATGATCGTAAAGATATTTTATTGCGCTGGGGACATCTTTCATCAGTTGGATTTCGTCCAGAAAAACATACATTTTGCCTTGATTAGACAAGCCCATCCTTTCAAAATTCTTCCAAATGTTATCGTAATTTGTTTCTTCAAATATTCTTCTGTTAAGCGGGTTTTCCAGATCCAAAAAAATTTTATTCTTACTGGAAACAGCATCAAATATTCTTGTCATAAGAGTGGTTTTTCCGGTTCTGCGCATACCGGTCAGAATAATGATCTCTTTGGAGTCAAGCTGTTTTTTCAACTCTTTTTCTATTTTTCGGGGGAAAATCATAATAATTACTTAAATGTCCAACATCATCTTACAAAATTATATATATTTTGTCAATTACCGACCCCTTATTGACAAACACACCCTCTCCTTAGTATAATCACAATTAATGGCAGAGCAAGGTTCAGAAATAACAAAAAATACAACTACTCACGAGCAAAAACCAATTACAGCTAAACCTATAGAACCACTCAAACCGGAACAAATAGAAAAACTTAGCGACCAAAAAACAACCCAAGCGCTAGCCGATGAAACAAAAGGGCAGCAAGTGCTTAAAAAAATTGAAGACATAAAAACAGAATCTGATTCAAAACCCGAAAAGTCTATTTCTGAACAACTAGCTGAAGAACAGGACAAATTTAATAGCTATCTTTACGGTGGTGAAGGACAAAAATTGTTGGAAATTCAGAAAAGTGCTTGGGCTAAGGCTCGAAAGGAAGAAGGAAATATCAGTAAATACGAACTCGAAGCATTCAAATTTATTAATGCTCAACTAGAGAAATATGCACCAAAAAGATTTAGTGATAAGCTGGATTCTGAAAAAACCATCGAGGAACAAAGGATACCCTCTTATATGATAAGGATTCATGAAGACGGCACTGGCGCAGACTACAACCCCTTTCATAAAAACTCCCTGTTCACCAAAGAAGGACGTCATTGGGAACTTCATTCACTAAGGAGCAATATAGAACCGGGTCTCCTTAAAAAACCACCAAAGGCTGTTGTCAAAGAACTTCAAGACCACTTTACAAAAACCAAAGCTGCTGAGGCTGCTAAAAAACCCGCCTGATCAACTCTCAACTCTCAACTCTCATTTCTCATTTCTCATTTCCCTCACATTCTCTCCGGAGCCTCAATCCCAAGCAACTGAAGCCCTATCCTTATAACCTTCCCCGTCCCCGCCGTCAATGCCAACCGCAAATCACGCACCGCGCCTGTTTCTTTCAAAATCGGCAGCTTCTGATAAAATAAATTAAACGCCTGCGCGAGACTAAATAAATAATTACAGATAATATTCGGCGCGTACTTCTCAGCCGCCTCCCTCACCACCCCCTCAAATCTCACCAATATCCGCAAAAGCATCAACTCTTCATGTTCTAGTTTTGAATTTTGCCTGCCCGCCGAAGCCTTGGCAAAGGTGGGACTTTTGACTTTTGACTTTCTCAATACGCTCTGTGTCCTTGCGTATGTGTACTGTAGATACGGTCCGCTATTTCCTGTAAGCGACACTGATTTCTCTATATCAAAAACGACATTCTGTGAAGTAGCTACCCGCAATACTGAGTATTTTATTGCCCCAATCGCGATCTGCTCC
>JAHIGH010000241.1 GCA_018900295.1 Patescibacteria group bacterium
ATTTTTAGTTATTTTTTGTAAAAATGTTTCCAGTTGCTGATTAAGGTCTTCGAGAGTGGATTCGTTTGTGATGAGATAATCGGCGAGGGCGATGGTAGGGGCAATATGAAGATTCTCTACCTCAGCAATATCCCTGCTCCTGGCCTCTTCTATCGAAAAACTTCTCACAGACCGTTCTTTTAACCGCTTGTGACGAATAGCAGGAGAAGCGTAGATGACTAAGAGATAAAAATTTGTAAATTTTTCTTTCAGGTAAATATACTCCTCCCAGCTTCGGAGTCCGTCCAATACCACAATGCCTGCCGTTTGAAGCGCTTCACGGATTTTGGATTCATTTTTGACGGCAAAAGCGGCCATGCCGAATTCTTTGCGTAAACTTTCCCTAAAAGCTTTTTCATTTTCTTCTGTTGACGGAAGTTTTTTTAATTTAAGCGCTTCGTCGGTAATTTCTCCGAAACGAATACATAGTATATTTTTTTGTTTGAAGAAATTACATGCCTGGCTTTTTCCGGCTCCCGGCAATCCAACAAGCGCAATTATGTGTTTCATAGATTAAAAGTTGTTTTATTATATCATGATTTGAGATGGGATAGACCGTACAGGTTTTATCTGTCTTGACATTAATAGTCATGTTTAGTACAATTTAGTTATGAATGATACTGTTTCTTCTATAAAAGTATATACGCCTGAGCAGGTGGCTGATATGCTTCAGCTTTCGAAAAATACGGTTTATGAATTAATCAAACGCGGTGAAATTATCGCTAAAAAAATCGGTAAGGTTTATCGAATTCCGGCAAGTTCAATCTCTTTCATCTTCACAGGCCTTGATTACGATCTTTATAAAGCAGAGAAAGAAGACCTAAAGAAAATATCCAGCATACAAAAAGAGATTGCCCGTGTCAGGTCAATGCTATAATCATGGTCATAAAAATATTTATTGACACCGATGTTATAATTTCGTCTCTTATATCACAATCAGGAGCAGCACATCTTCTACTCAATCAGACAAAGAATCTCAAGCTTTATGTCTCGAATATTTCGATTTATGAAATTGATGAAGTTACAAGACGATTAAATCTTGATATAAAAAAGCAAAAAAATCTCATAATAAATAATTTTTCCCAGGTCATAATAAAAGAAGAGATAAAAGAATTAAAGACATTTTTTGCAGATTATGTACTTGACAGTAATGACGCGCATATTGTTGCAGGAGCTAAAAAATCACATTCTCAATTTCTTATTTCTTATAACACCAAGCATTTTAGGATTAATAAATTGAAAGAAAATTTTAATATCATTCTTGCTACTCCGGCAAATCTTCTTCAATATTTACGGAGTATAAAATAAGGGGCTTATTTTTTGTGATTTTTAATTCCCAGCTTGGCGATGATCTCTTTATGAATATCCGTGATCTTTTTTTCTCCGTCAACCTCAATTAATTTACCTTGTTTTTTATAGAAGCCGAGGACAGGATCGGTGTATTTATGATAGAGCATGATACGCTTGCGGATCGCGGCAAGAGATTCGTCTTCCCGGGCGTCGTCGTTGTTGCGGAAGGAGAGTCTCCAGAGCGCTTCCTTGTCTGTGACATTGAGATAGATAACTTTATCGATACCATTCTGGAAAGTTTCAGCCTGCTTGACAGTCCTTGGAAAGCCGTCGAGAATATAGCCTTTTTCATATTCCGGACGCTTTAAATATTCTGAAACTATTTTTAAAGTTTGTTTGTCGGGAATGAGATATCCGGCATTCATTGTTTCTTTGATTTTCCTGCCCAGGGGCGTGACTTCTTTGGCAATGTCGCGAAAGATATGTCCTGTTGAAAGATATTCCAAGCCGAGCTTTTTCTTGAGAAGACTGCCTTGTGTTGATTTACCTGAACCCTGAATACCGAGTAAGATTAATTTCATAAAAATATTTATTTCCTGACCTCACCCTGCCCTCTCCTAAAAGGAGAGGGAATTTTGTAGGTGATTTATTTTAGAAAGCCGTCGTAATTGCGCATCACTAATTGGGCTTCGATAGCTTTAAATGTCTCAAGGATGACGCTAACCACAATGAGGATCGCCGTTCCTCCGAGGAAAAGTGACTGAATACCGGTTGTAGCGCCTGCCAAAGTCGGGAGAACGGCAATCGCTCCTAAAAACATTGCACCAACCAGTGTAATTCTAGTCAGAATGTAATTGAGGTAGGCAGATGTCGGATTGCCCGGCCTAATACCCGGAATAAAGCCACCATGCTTTTGGATTTCCTCCGCAATTTTCTTGGGGTTAAAAATAATGGCGGTATAGAAATAAGTAAACCCAACAACAAGAAGGAAATAAGTAATATTATAAATAGCACCATTTGGCTGGAACCAGATGTTAATGTTTTGCGCAATTGTGCTTAAAATTTGGTTGGGCGAGGTTCGAAGAAAATTCGCAAGCATTGATGGAAGTAAGACCAGGGAAACCGCGAAAATGATGGGAATAACACCTGCCTGATTGAGTCGAAGAGGCAGATGGGTTGTTTGGCCACCGGCAGTTTTGTTGCCACGTACACGTCTGGCATAAAAGACGGTGATTTGGCGGGTTGCTTCATTGACCATAATAATACTGGCGATAACTAATAAGCCCATACCTATTAAAATCAGGGTATTCATGGCTGTTTCTGCTGTCGCGGTCGAGAATGTTTGCCCGATGAGAATAGGAATTCTACCCAGAATACCAGCGGTTATCAATAACGAAATTCCATTGCCTATTCCCCTTTCAGTTATCAGTTCGCCAAGCCAAACAAGAAGTACTGTGCCCGAGGTCATGGTGGCTATAAATGAGATAAAAGTAATCGGAGGAAGCGTACCCATAATTCCCTGACTTTTAAGAAGCGCATACATACCAATTGCCTGAAGCACTGCAAGAGGAATCGTAAGCATTCTAGTATATTGATTTATCTTTCTCCTGCCTGCCTCTCCTTCTTTTGATAATTGTTCAAGCTTAGGGAAAACCATGGTGATCAATTGTAAGATAATAGAGGCATTAATGTATGGATTAAGTCCCAAGCCGATGATAGAAAACTCCGATAGCGTACCGCCGGAAAAAATGTCAAGAAGGCTGAAGAACTGATTGCTATTAAAAAGATTTTTAAGGGCTTGTAAATCGACTCCGGCAACAGGGATATGGGCGAAAATTCTGACCACCAAAAAAATAGCTAGGGTAAATATGATTTTTTTTCTTATTTCCGGCGATTTAAAGCTATTTTTCAGGACGTCTAGAAAATTCTTCATGGATTAGGACTTGTCATTGCCATAAAGAATGACGAAGCACTCCCGGTAGTTAGGTTGTAAAAACGGTCGGGGTTGCCACAGTCGTTTCATGGCTTCGCAATATCGGAACTAATAGTTCCGCCAGCTTTTTCAATTTTTTGAGCTGCTGTTTTGGAAACAGGTAATTTTACAATCAATGCTTTTTTAATGTCTCCATCCCCTAAAATTTTTACTTTATTTGCTTTTGCATCTTTAAGATAAACCAATTTGTATTTGGCAAGGCTTTCAATGTCAACGATTTCTTTGTCTGCAAACACACTAAGGTCGCCAATGTTGATAACCAATCTTTTTGATTGTAATGATTTATTTCTTCCTTTTCCCCGAAGGAAAGGAAGTCTGCGGATTAGCGGATTTGAATCACCGTCAACATCAAGCGAAGGATTATGACGCGCCAGTTGTCCTTTGGTACCGCGGCCAGCTGTTTTACCACGACCCGAACCATGGCCTAAGCCTACTCTTTTTTTCTTTTTAGTTGTAGTTTTTTCTAAATTTGTTAAATTCATATGTTTAGATCCTTCGACTTCGGTCGCCATAGGCGACCTTCGCTCAGGATGACCTCGTTAAGCGAGGTCACTTTTTTCCAGTTCTCTCTCTATCCCTTTGCGCCATATCGCCTAATCTTTTTAGTGCCTCAAGCGTTGCATGGACATTGCTGGCGGGATTCGCAGTACCAAGTACTTTTGATGAAATATTCTGAATTCCGGCTGCTGATACGACGCTTCGCACTGCTCCTCCAGCGATGATACCGCTTCCGGGAGGTGCCGGTTTGAGCATGAGCTTGGCCGCGCCGACTTTGATATCTATCCTGAAGGGAATTGTACCCTTAATTAACGGCACAGTAATAAAATGTTTCTTTGCTTTACTAATGCCTTTTCTGATTGCCGCTGAAACATCAGGGGCTTTCCCCAAACCAACTCCTACTTTGCCTTTTTTATCTCCTACTACAGCCAGAGCAGAAAAACCAACCTTGTTCCCTCCTTTGGTTTTTTTAGATACCCTGCTGATTTGAACAATTTTTTCTTCGTATTCCGATCGTGCTTGATCGCGTCTATTGTAATTCATAATATTTTTTTTTCAGTAAATTTAATGCGTCCTTAAAACTGCAATCCTCCTTCCCTCGCGCCCTCTGCTATTGCTTTGACTTTTCCATGATAAGCAAGTCTGCCTTTGTCAAAAACAACTTTTTTAATTTCTTTTTCCATGGCCATTTTGGCTATTGCTTTACCTAATTTTTTTGCTTTTTCTATCCGTGCCGCGTCTTTTTTTTCTAAACTTTTCTCAGTAAGACCAAAAAGAGTTTGCCCTTTTTGATCGATGACTTGGACGTACATATATTTATTGGATCTGAAAACGCTAAGCCTATGCCTATCTGATACAAGTGCTATATTTTTTCTTATTCTTGTTTGTCTTTTTATTTTACTCATATTTATGACTTATGATATAAAACTTAATGTCATAAGTCTTACATCATACGTCTTACATCTTATTTAGCCCCGACGGCTTTGGCGACTTTTCCTTGTTTTCTCCGAATATACTCACCCGCGTATTTAATCCCTTTACCTTTGTATGGTTCCGGCGGTCTGGTGCTCCTGATTGTTGCCGCTGTTTCACCAACAAGCGCTTTATCAATCCCTGAAATAATAATCGTATTATCAACTACCGAAATTTTTATTCCCGGCCTTGGTTTAAATTTTACAGGATGGGAAAAACCCAGCGAGAGTACTAAATCACTCCCCTGCATCTGAGTCTTATAACCTACCCCTGATAATTCGAGTTTTTTTTCGAATCCTTTTTCAACACCAATCACCATGTTGGCAAGATTTGCTCTTGTCAGGCCATAAAGGGCGCTTATATTTTTTGCCTGATTCTTGTTTTTCGGGCGGACTGATATTTTCCCTTCTTCGATAACAACTTCCAATGTAGACGGAATCTGATACTCAAGTTGTCCTTTGGGACCACTTATTTTTACCGTACTCCCATGTACTGCTGTTATTATACCGCTTTTGATTTCAATTATTTTTTTACCGATTTTAGACATATATTTAAAAACTCAAAAGTCAAAATGTAAAAGTCAAAAGCGAAAAAAAGATGACTAATTTTTTTGACAATTACCAAATTTTGAACAATAATTCTCCGCCGACCTTTTTCTTTATTGCTTCTTTTCCCGTTATAATACCACTATTGGTTGACAGAATGACAGTCTTTGCTTTACCTTGCTTTCTGGCAATTTCATCTGATCCTACATATACTCTAAGGGATGGTTTGGAAATAATCGCGATGTCTGTCACGGCCGGTCTCCTTCGTTGATAACGAAGTTTTACATATAGTGTTTTTTTCCCTTCTATTTCATCCTCTTTTATGTCTTCTAAAAATCCTTCTTTTACCAATACTTTACCAATTTCTTTTTGGATCTTGGAAAATGGTACATACAGCTCTTTTTTTCTTGCAAGAGCTGCATTTTTCAATCGTATAACAAAATCTCCAATCGTATAATTCATAAATTTATCCTGCTATGGGCGGGATTTACCAACTTGCCTTTAGCACTCCGGGCAATTCACCTTTCAAGGCTCTTTCGCGAAAACATATCCTACACAGGCCAAACCTGCGCATATAGGCCCGATTTCTTCCACAGATACCACAACGACTTTTCATGCGTCCCGCAAATTTTTGCTTTTTTCTG
>JAHIGH010000242.1 GCA_018900295.1 Patescibacteria group bacterium
AAATTTTTTAAACAGGGGTGAATTAAACCAGGATTTTTTCCATTTCTCATCAGTTATTTCATCAGTACTCAGGGGATCAGAGTTCACAAAAAGCGCCAAGAGAAGCGCAATTATTAAGAGGACAAACGGAATATCCAGAACGTGCCCGTGCAAATCGGCTACAACCCATGAATAAATTGGAAATTCGTGAATCGTGTGATAAATGTATCTTGTCGCGTTAGGATACCAATAGGAATTGGGAAATGTCAGCGGAGAAAACAATAATTCCCAAGGTGGTTTTGGGTTATCGGTTGCGTATGGCACGAAAAACGCGTAGATAATATGCAGATTTCCGGCGAAAGTCGTCAAAAGCGCGGTCAATAAACCGGCTATGGTCAGCCTGAATTTATATTTTACCCGCGGTAAATTTTTTTGCGCAAAGGTAAATAGATTGGCGCCAATTGAAAAAGTCTGTGTAAAACACAAGGCAAATATTGTTGACAGCATGAGATTGAAAGATAGGGCCGGGGTTACTCCGGATAACTTGGTTAGAAAAGCAGTAATAAAATGTCCGTAGTAGTAGTAATTAATAAAATCAGGGGTAAACCACATGTCTTTTGGAGGGAGAAAATCCGCCCGAAGTATTGAATTTATGAAACCAAAGTCCATGTATTTCTCGAGTCCATGAATATCAGGGCTAAAACTATGAATATACGCCCAAGTGAACAAAGCGGCCAAAAATAATATTTCTTCAAAAATAAATATCTTAAAGTGATTTTTCAATAAATATATGACCCGCCATTTCAATGGAAGGAAATAATAAAACACGCATATAACAAGCAAAAAAATAGAGACAGATGTTATTTGGTTAAAGGGTAGAACATGAATTATACTAGAGATGAAAACCGCGTAAGAGGCGATAGCTATACCTAGTATTTTGGAAAAAATATAGCCTTTATCAAAAAAGCGCGAGAAAATGAGCAGGGTGACAGGCAAGAAACCGGCGCCGATAATAAATATAACGAACCACCATTGTAAAACCGCAATAATATCTGATGGAATCATAATCGAATCTCAAAACTCCCCACTTCGCTAAAGCTTCCACCTACGCTAAAGCTTCGGCGGACAAGTCGCGGGGCAAGCAAAATTCAAATTCATGTTATTGATTGATTGAGTATCTCCGGTAATTTGGAAATGGCATGGATATTGGGAAAACGCGGCGCTTTTCCTGAATGATTTGTCAGCCAGAAGAATTTCGTCCGGGGATTATCCCCGGCAACGTAATTAAGAAGTGATAAGTCGTCATCGATGAAATAATCAAGCTTTAACTTTTTTATAATACGATTTTTAAAAAAATGAGGTTGTTCGTTGGTAAAATTAAAGTACATATCGTCAAAAATTTCAGTAAAATGATACTTCTCTATTATTTTCTTTGTTTTATTCTCAAGAAATTTAAACCTACCGGAGATGAGATAGAGGTTATTTTTATCCTTAGGGAAGACATGTAAAAAATCTATATTTTCTTTTATCTGCGGGCGAAAAATATATAAGTGAGTTATTTTTCTAACAACCTGGCCTATGGGTCCCGGAATTCTATAGAGAAGTACTCCGTTGTCTCTCTTTTTATATAATTTATCGATAAAAGATTTTGGAATAAAAGGCGGTGTGTCTATAAATACTTTATCTAAATCAAAACCGATGTTCATGGTAATTAATTCAAAAGTTAAAATTCAAAAGTCAAAAGCACAAGTAAAAAATCAAAAGTCTAAAACTTTGATACCCAATTAAGGACTTTAAAGTTCCAGCCGACGCGGTGTGTGTTGCCAATCCGATTTTTGACTTCCCTTCTATTTTTTTTATACCATAAATAACTTTCCAAAAGAAGCTCCTGATTAGATTTTTTTGGGTGCCAGTCAAGTAATTGTTCCGCTTTTTCGATTGAAACATAGGAATCAACCGGCATTGTCTTGTAATGCCAGGCAGCGATAGGAGACAGGTGTAATTTTTCAAGTACTCCCAGTATTAATTGAGAAGGAAATGTTGGAAGTGAAGTGATCCTTGATTTGGATTTATCGTAGGAAATAACAGCCCCCAAATCTTCACGCCAGGTGCCGAAATCTTTGGCGCCGACATTAAAAATTTCTCCGTCTACTTTTGTGAAAAGCGCTTTTTCGATTGCATCAACGAGATCTGTAACTGCCAGGAGTTGATATTTATTGTTGCCTTTTCCTAAAATATATACCCTTCTCCCTTTGAATATCGCCTCAAACCATAATTCAAATACTCCGAGGCGCTCAGTCCCTAAAAATGTTTTGGGGCGAAATATATTCATAGATAATCCTTTTTTTGCATATTCAAGACATAGCTTCTCACCTGCTACTTTTGACTCGCCATAAAACCCAATCGGGTACAGAGGACTGGTCTCCATTTCCGGGAGGTGCTTTGGGACACCATAGACGGCTGTTGAGGAAATAAAAATTACTCTTTTTACTTTGTGATGGAGGCAGGCCTCTAAGACGTTTCGTGTTCCGTCGATATTGACGCTATAAATACTTTTTTTCGCGACTTGAATCGGTAACGCAGCTGCTGCGTGGACGACGTATTCGTGT
>JAHIGH010000243.1 GCA_018900295.1 Patescibacteria group bacterium
ATAGTTGAATAAAATTGATGTTTTAAGTAGAATATGGATAAAGGTGTAAGCAGCCGTGGTGGTGGAATGGCAGACACAAGGGCCTTAAGAGCCCTCGTCCGTAAAGGGCGTGAGAGTTCGACTCTCTCCCGCGGCACTTTTCGCTTAATAAAAGCTCAGGGTAAACAAGAATGTCTTGCTTTGTGTATATTGTAAAATGCCGTGATAATATGTTTTATTAGGAATTAAAAGTCCTATTTAAGAAAGAAGGCGTCCGGTAGGATTAGTTTATTGGGAAAAATTTGTAACAAGAGAAGAAGCTGCAAAACGTGAAAAGGAAATTAAGGGTTGGAGACGAGAAAAGAAGGAAAAATTAATTGATAGTTTACGTTGAGGAGTAAAGCGACGAAACGGGGAATAGCTCAGTTGGCTAGAGCGCGCGGTTTGGGACCGTGAGGTCGGAGGTTCAAGTCCTCTTTCCCCGACACTAGATGACAATTCGGTTTTAAGTACCTCACGAAGTTTGGGTTTAGATTGTAGGATAGGACTTTTTCATCCTTCACAACGAAGTTCGAAAACACCATTTTGATGACTTTATCCTTTTTGTTACAAAGAAGTTTATAATTAATTTTATCTAAAACGTACCAAACTTCAAGGTTATATCTTTCTTCAGAGGTAATATTCATATTAATCTGATGAGATTATATCATTGTTAAAAAATTAAATTTAGTAACTTTAAGAGGCCTCATTTCTATTGGGTATTATAAGTCTATAATCCCCTGTTTGTTTGATTATTCTTCCATTGTCTGGAAATAAAGGATAGGATATAATTCAAATTAACAATTTAATATTGCCTAAACCCATCGGTAATGATGGGCATGGCAAGAAAACCTAGATGGAAGTAAGCTCTTCGTCAGAGCACCATCTAGGTTATCAGCAGAAAGGTTGGTAGGAGTCGCAAGGCTTCGCTGGCGGAGGGCTTTTTGTTGTCAACAAAAATGTATATGAATATGGAAAATAATTTAGAAAAAAAGATAAAGAAAGTATCTATTCTAACTTCTGGAATCTCATTCTTACTGTTTATATCCTGTTTTTTTCTGCCGGTAGACAAGCTGCCTGTCATAATTACAAATATTCTTGTTGTACTGTTAGCTATTTTATTTTTTATAGGAATAATTTTGTTTTTCACTCGGAGGTTTGTTAGTAGCAATCTAATTAAAATAATCAGTAACACAAAAATAATAAAAAAATACTTCTTGATATTGTTTTCCTGCTTATGCATCATATTTTTATTTTATTGGTTTGAATTGAGACCAAATATAGTAAGGAAATCTTGTGCAGAGGAATCTACAAGTAAGTATAGATATGGAAGCATGGCCAACAATTTGTATAGACTTTGTTTGGTTAAACATCTGATGAAACCGGAGTCTTTATTTGTAAACCAGTAATACAACTATGTTTGATTTTTTTAAAGGGATAATTATTTTTTTTACTACGATAACGCTTCCTATAAGCGGATTATTTGTTCATTCAAAACCGGTGGTTAAACCCACTATCGTTCCTACCCCTACTATTTCAATAAGTATTTCACCTACGCTCAAAAGAATTTCACCTACCCCAGATAAAAAGATTATAAATACTGAAAACAGCTATCAATATGATTTTGTGCAAAATACTCCTACTACAACTCCTACTTCAGAAATTAAATATGTGATTACTGTTACACCAGTTCCATTGTCATCATCCAACACGACAGAAAGTATAAAAACTGATCCTTCTATTCGCATTGAGTTATGTCGCACCAATGCAGAGCAACAAAAGATGAATTATATTCAGGCAGGAGATAATTTGTTGGTGCAAGAACGCCCCCAAATTGCCGCATTAGCAAATACATCAAATAATCAAGAAACAGAGGATATTGCTTTAAAGTACGGACTTATAAAGCAATCAGATATTGTTCGTGCGGCTGACGTTTACCAAAAATTGATAAATGAAGGAAAGCCTCAGGATTATGCACAAAGTATTGCGGAATCTACATCCAATACATGGTGGACATATTTACGGAGCTTGCATGATTGGGCTGTTAAAGAAAAGAATGACTATAAAGCTACTATAGAAACAAAAGCCAACAATTCAAAAAATGAATACTACACGAAGTGCTTAAGTAATTAAAAATAAACTATGGAAAAACAGTCGGGAGTAGGTAAAAACCATCTAGGTTTCTATTTCAAAATCTTTCAAAGGAAACGAATACTTATAATTGTTGCCATAGGGTTTTTGCTCTGTGTTATAGGCGGACGATTACTTTATCTTAAAATACAAACCCATGTAATAAAGGAAGAATACCCAATAAGTAAAATAGAAACCTATCAACATTGGGTAACTGTATATCCAAGTCTTAATACCACTCTCAGTGATTTTGTGGATATGAGTTTATTTTATGGGTTCAAGCCTAAAATGACATTTGACGATGCGTTGCTTTCATTTGGTAAGCCCAATAATATAAGGGCACAGAAAGAGGGAAATATATATTATGAGTATTGGAGAGATAGGGCAAGGGTTGAAGTCGTGAGGGAAGAAACTTCTTCTGGTGATTACAATTATCCTATTGACGTTTCATGGGCTTTATATACCTATCCTAATGATATTACTTATGATAAGGTCTTAAATCCGAAAATAGTTAAATACATAAACCCGACTTTGGACAAAACAGTTGTAGTCATATTAAATCAAAAAGGAGATGTTGGTGTGTTGGTTGAAATAATAGGCAATAGAGTAGAAAACTTGATATGGTAAATGACAATAGATTATCTATACTCGGAGAAATGATTGATCCCGATAATCAACCAATACTGTACAGTAAGGCATTGGCAAATATGCCTGAACTTGAAAGACAGCTTCAGAGTATAGCTAAGGTATGGCATAATGGAGATGTGAGGTCGGCAATATTGGCCTTAGAGATGGATTTAGGACACGGTTAAATTCAACTAGATGAAAATGTAAATATGGGATTATCCAGTTTTGATAAAAAGGGTTATAAATCTAAAGAAAAAATACAATCTCAATACGAGAAGAAGATAAAGGTATTTCTTGATGGAAGAGATGAGTCAGAGCTAACACATAAGGAATTGGATATATTTAATCGCTTGCAAAGAGCCATGGAATTAGATCCTAGATATCCGGAGGTCTATTTTGGACTTGAAGAAGAATCCGCGATAGGAATAACAATAGCGGACAAGTTGAATTTAATGACCGACTCGGAGTTCCTGATCAGCAGTTATCCATATTTATGGGAAGATGAGCTAACTCAAAAGACTATTTGTCGCATCATTAATCCAGAAGCCGCTGAATTGCTTGGTAGTATTTATAAGGAAGACGTTCCTTTAAAAAAACTCATCAAACAGTATAAAGAGCTTGGTTTAAATTATAAGCTGCCTATTGTCTTGGGAGAAAACAAGCAGGAAGAGCCTAAATTTGCTGATCTGGTTGACCTAAAACATATTTTGATGACCGGTTCTACCGGGTCTGGGAAATCCATGTTTGAGCACACAGTTATTTCAACTTTGACATCTTTTTTTACTCCTGACGAGCTCCGGCTTTATTTAGTGGACATGAAGCGTGTAGAGTTTCAATCATATGAAGGCTTACCTTATTTATTATCTCTTGTAAGTAATGGTTGGGTGCCAGATGATGTGTTTATCGGGCTAAAATGGTTAATTGATGAAAAAAATAAAAGATTAGAAATGGTAAAAGAAGTTAGCAAAATTCCTTATATTATTGTAATCATAGATACATTTTCAGATTTAATATGTAATTCTCCGATAAAATTTCAGGATTACATGAGGGAATTGATGGATAGAGCCGCTGAGGTTAAAATTCATGTAATAATGTGTGATTCAAGACCGTCCCCTATTGATGTATTTACGCCTTTAATTCAAGGTTTATTTCCAACAAAAATTTGTTTTAAAGTTTCTAACATTGAAGATTCCAAATTAATTATTGGGACAGAAGGAGGAGAGAAGCTAAAAGGATATGGAGATATGCTTCTATTGAGAATAAATCAACAATACCCAATCCGATTACAAGCTCCATATATAAGCGGAGAGGAAGTAAAGAAGCTTCTCTTAGATAATAAAAAAAATGATTTAGGAGAAAAGAAAATTGTTTATAAAATTCCTTATGCGGCTCTTCCAACCTATTTTAAAGACCAGGGATTTACGGATGAGGAAATAAAGAAGCTAATGTCTACAGCAAAAAAAGAATGAAAAAAGTAATGGTTTGCCATGCTTTTGTAGTCCATTTATTTACCAAAAAATTTATGCTTCATATATGGCTAAGGCCTTACAAAAGATTAGGCTGGCATAGAAAAAGAGACGGGCTAATAGGTAGACTACTTTGGATTGAAAAATTTAATTAATTCTTAATTGAATTAAAATCTTCGATAATGAATAAAAATCTTTTATATATCATAAAGTCTCAATTCAGGCTGGATTTAAATGGAGATCATGGTATAGGCCACTGGAAAAGAGTTGAAAAAATAGCGATATATTTATCCACAGATCAAGATGTGGATATAGAAGTTATTCGATTGTTTGCGTACATGCATGATTCCCGGAGGGAAGACGAATATGATGATCCCCTACATGGCTTCCACGCTGCTAAATATGTATTGGATCTTTATGAAAAGAATTTGCTTGGAATTTCCAGACAACAACTTGAGACGTTAATGTATGCTTGCGAACATCATTCAAACCAGACTGCAAAAAGCGATAATATAACAATTCAAATTTGCTGGGATAGCGACAGACTGGATATTTGGAGGCTAGGTATTGAACCAGATCCTAAATACTTTTATACCGGTCTTGCGAAGCAGCCGGAGACTATTCTTTACGCAAAGAGACTTTATAGCAATTGTAAATAATAAAGCACCCGGGCGCATTCGTATAGCCTTCCAGACGTATCGTTAAAATCAGCTTGGAAGTAACCTACTTAATCTTTCCAATGCCTCATCGAGCTTCTCACTGGTAGTATGTTCAAGTTCTCCCGACTTGTTCAACCAAAATTTCTAAAAAATAAAACATTGTCATAGCAAGCTAACTGATACAGTGCGATGCAAAATTGTCGCACTAATTGTAGAATAGCGATATGTTTCATATTCGTACGGGCATAACTGCTTCGGGCGCTACGGCGGTGCAAGTTATTCGCTACCTCTACAGAAAACGAATAATTGTTAAACATATTGGCAGCGCTCACACCAAAGAAGATCTTGTCTCTTTGAAGAAAATAGCTAACCAATGGATTGAGCAGGAAACAGCTCAGCAAGCACTTTTTCCACCGGAGAAGGAGCGGACTTCCTTGCCGCTTGTCTCGATTGATAAGCTTCGTAATCTTGGCTTTCGTTACGCCTTTGCCTATGAAATATTAACAAAGCTTTTACGCATGTTCCGTCTTCCGGACAAAAAGTACCGACTCTTACTGGATTTAGTCTTGATACGTATTATTCAGCCTGCTTCTAAGCTTGAATCATTCACTCTTCTGTCAGAGCTTTTTGATATACACCACGACCGGAATGATTTTTACCGCTCTCTCCCGGCCATTGTCGGAACGAAGCCGGTTATTGAAAAAAGCGTTATTGCTCTAGCTTCTACACATTTTTCTTTTGATTTTCAGATTGTCTTTTACGATGTCACGACTTTGTATTTTGAAAGTTTTACCGAGGATGAAGATAAGCTTGATAGTTATGGTAACGTCATCGAAAAAGGGTTCAGGAAGGACGGCTTCTCCAAAGACCTTAAATTTAATCAACCTCAAATCGTTATTGGTTTGATTGTGAATAAAGACGGGTTTCCAATCTCTTATGAAATATTTGAAGGGAATACCTTTGAGGGCGATACTTTCATTCCGGTTGTCACGGGCTTTAAGAAAAAGCATGCGATAAATTCCTTAACCGTTGTTGCCGATGCTGCAATGATTAGCTTTGATAACATAGAAAAACTAAAAGAAAACAGTCTCTCATATATTGTTGGCGGTAGAATAGCCAACCTGAAACGCAGCGAGATTAAAGAAATCAGTAAGGCGCTTATCGGACAAATATCACCGGAGGATGAGTTAAAAAAGAAAGATAATATTTCCACACGAATTGAAACAGAGCGAGGCATTCTAGTCTGTGATTTTTCTTTCAAGAGGTATCAGAAAGATAAACGGGAGATGGAAAAACAAATTGCCAAGGCAAAATTACAGCTTGAGAAAAAGATGCCGGTAAAACGAATAAAATTTCTTAAAAACAAAGATAAGAAAAAAACTGATCAGATACTGAATATTGATTTGATTGAAAAAACAAAAATGCTTTTGGGGATTAAAGGCTACTACACTAATCTTTCCGGTACCGACAACAAAACGGTTATTGATCAATATCATAATCTCTGGCAGGTTGAAAAAGCTTTCAGAATTGTCAAAAGTGATTTACAGGCGCGTCCTATTTATCATTTCAAAAAACAAACCATTGAGGCGCATATTCTAATCTGCTTTATGTCACTGGCAGCTTGCAAGTATATGGATCTCAAAACTAAAAAGTCGACAAAAGTAATTATCAAACTTCTCAAACAAATAACTGACGCTAGAATCTTAAATACGCTGACGAATGAAGAAATTATTCTCCGATCCGAGATATCCACAGAAACTGAGGAAATATTAAAAATGCTTTCATTGTCGCACTAATTTAGCCCGTTTTGAACAAGTCGGGA
>JAHIGH010000244.1 GCA_018900295.1 Patescibacteria group bacterium
TCAAACCTACATATAAATCAAAAACTCTTCGCAGCCGCCGTTTCCCCGGTATATGAATGTGTGTAAGCTCCAAAAGAGGAAGCAATGCATCCCTTATTTCTTGTTTATTTTTTTTGTAATACCTGCCCAGCGTCCACACCGTCTCAAGCACAACAATATCAGATGTCACAGCTTTCAACTCTCCACGTTCAATTTTTTCAAAAAAACTAGTGGCTTTTTGTGCTTGCTCCGGTATATCTCCGGTTAGATGCCTTAGGAAAATGTTTGTATCCAAAAACGGTAGTGGTTTATGCATATATACATCACCGTGAGCGTTCCATGACTTCTTTTGTCGCTGCAAGCTCAGCTTCTTCCCGTAGCTTCTCAGCCGTGAGAGGCAACACGTCTGCTTTTAAAATACCAGCCGTTTGCGCGACAACGCTCCTCTTCTTAACAAATTGTACCTTCTTGTCCTTGCCGACCATGAAGCCAACCTTGTCTCCTTTACTAATGCCCAGAAGCGCGCGTACGTCAGCCGGTACGGTGACTTGGCCTTTTCTGGTTACCGTACTTTGTAACTCTTTATATTGAGGTGTTAAATAATTAGAAGTAGTACCTATATTCATAGTACTTACCTTATAACATAGGTAGTATTAATTAGTCAATACCCTTGACTTATCTAATTAACCCTGCTATTATTTAAAGAATTATAATAATAACCCTGCTAAAATTTATATATGTATATTCATAGACAATTAGAAAAAGAGGTTTTCCCCCTTTTAGGACGAAAAGAAGCCATTGCGATAATTGGTCCCAGACAGGCCGGAAAAACCACCTTTCTCGGATACCTCAAAGAAATGCTTGAGGGGGAGAGTAAAAAAGTAAAATTTATCACTTTTGAAAATAAGGCAGATTTGGATTTATTCAACCAAAGCATTGAAGATTTTAAAGAAATCGCGATTCAATACGACTGTTTTATTATTGATGAATTTCAATACGCAACTGATGGGGGACAGAAGCTGAAATATTTATACGATACAACCAAAGTAAAATTTATTATTTCAGGCTCATCGTCTCTTGAGTTAACTTTTCAAACCGGAAGATATATGGTGGGCAGACTAATGGAGTTTATACTGCCGCCTTTTTCCTTCAGGGAATTTTTATCTTATAAAAATCCTGAATTGTTCAATCTTCTTGAAGGAAAAAAAATTACCGATATTGTTGAGTTTGATCATCAAAAAACCTTAGGCAAAGAAATACAAAGAAGATTATTAACACTATTTGAAGAATATGCGGTATATGGCGGATATCCTGCGGTTGCTCTTACGGAAAACAAGGAAGAAAAATATAAAGTCTTGGAAAGCATCGCCAACAAATATTTATTAAAGGATATTCAGGGAGTATTAAGACTTAAAGCAACTGATGATCTCTGGCGCTTGGAAAAGTTTTTAGCTGGTCAGATCGGCAATATGGTCAAATACGAAGAGCTTTCCCGCGCTTCAGGATTAACGTTCAAAGAATTAAAAGAGCATCTCAATATCTTAGAAAAAACCTACATCATTTCACTAATTACCCCTTTCTTCAGAAACAAAAGGACAGAATTGACCAAAAATCCAAAAGTTTATTTTTTTGATCTGGGGATAAGAAATTTCGCGCTTAATGACCTTAGGCGCTTAACTGATAGAAACGATAGCGGCGCTATGGCTGAAAATTATATTTATAATGTTCTGGAACGGAATTTTTATCCGGCCGATATAAAATATTGGCGTACGAAAAGCAAAGCGGAAGTCGATTTTATTCTTGAAAAAGAACAAGCCTTATTGCCGTTTGAAGTAAAATATTCATCTAAAAAAATTATCGGTAAAAGCCTCTATAGCTTTATTAATAAATTTAATCCTCCCAACGCTGTTATATTTACTAAAGATTTAGTAAGCGAAGAAAAAATCGGAAATACGACCCTAAAATTTATTCCCCTGTTTTACTTTTGAGGAAGAGTCGCCACCAAAACCAGCTACATCCACCTCGGTCTCACCCCTCCCGCCCAAAACGAATTATTCTAGTTTACAACCCATGCTTTACGCGTAATACTAGGAGTATATTCCCTGCATTACGCTTTATATATTGACAAATCCATAAAGTTGGCGTAATATAAGGAATATGATCCCACGATTACTCGAAAAACATCTTATCACGGATTTACTTAAAGATAGCAAGACTATAATTGTTTTGGGCGCTCGGCAGGTTGGTAAAACAACCCTGGTGAAGGACATTCAAAGCAAAATTGCGAGCGTTGACACAAAAATTCTCTATCTCAATTGCGACATAGACGAAGAACGAGATGTTATTAATACGACATCACTTGCAGTTCTCGGCCAACTGCTGCAAAATATTGATCTGCTTTTTATAGATGAGGCCCAACGGCTGGCTAATCCCGGGCTTACAATGAAGATCATTCATGAAAATTTCTCAAACATTAGGGTTTTGGCAACAGGTTCGTCAAGCCTCGATTTGCAAAACAAAATGAGCGACGCTATGACCGGACGGACATTTGAATTCAAACTGTTTCCATTGTCTTTTGTTGAAGCGCTTGCCGCCGGTACAGAGTCGGGTATTTCACAAAACATTCAACTACGAAAACAAGGAGCAGACGCAATACTGCCGTCAGTATTAACGTACGGATTATACCCGGAGGTATATATAGAGGGTGATCCTGTGCGCAAGCAACGCATACTCACCGCTATCACAAAAGACTATTTACTTAAAGATGTGCTTACCTACCAAGGAGTAAAAAACTCACAGGCCATTCAGGATTTGACGCGGGCGCTGGCATACCAGATTGGTTCGGAAGTAAATGAGAACGAACTATCAAAGCGACTGGGAATTGATAATAAAACAGTCGCGCGCTACATAGATATTTTGGAAAAGACGTTTGTGGTAATACGTCTTACACCTTACTCGAAGAACTTACGACGCGAGATTGGCGGCAAATACAAAGTTTACTTTACTGATCTGGGTATTCGTAATGCTCTTATAGGGGATTTTAACACTCTTAATGTGCGCAATGATCTCGGCGCGATATGGGAAAATTTTCTCATACTGGAACGAATGAAAGCGTACGCCAATAAAAATCAGGGCTTGGCGCACTACAACTTTTGGCGAAGCTATGATGGTGCGGAGGTGGATTATGTTGAAAAATCATACACAGATGCTCTCAGCGCATATGAATTTAAGTACCAAGGCAACGCCTTGAGTCGAGGCGCATACTCCTTTACTAATGCGTATCAGACCAAAGTCAAGCTAATTAATAAAGATAATTATCTCGACTTTTTGTCCGGCGCATGATACCCCCTGACAGGTACCCTGTAAACTAGACAAGTAGTTAAAAGGTTTTATACAACTACAGGATTGGGGGTGAAAGTCTATGGGTACATTTCATGTCATTGCAAAAGAAATAAAAGAACAAGTACTTCACCGGATAAAAAACGAAGAA
>JAHIGH010000245.1 GCA_018900295.1 Patescibacteria group bacterium
GATCCAACAAAACTGATATTAGATGCGCAAGGATTAGCAGCAAAGAGAGCACTCGATCTAAACTCAAACTCCGAACTATAATCAAGGCCAAAGTCGCCCTCCCCTACATTTGAAAACATAGGTCCGTAGCCTTTGGGATGAGTATGCCCCATTCCCACTTTAAATCTTCCATCTTTGCCGTTGAATAAATTCTTTTTATTATTTTCCCCGTTCCACCAATCAGCAAATATCTCCCCATCTTTTGCTTTAGCTGTAATAGGACTCAATTCCGTTGATCCATATGATTTAGCTTCACCTACGAATATCTTTACAATACGCTTATTCTCTGTGTCTTCGACAAAAAAGAAGGGAACTTCTTTATTTTCTTTGATGGCATATTGTGCGACTAATTCATTATAATCCCTGATTACTTCTTCATCTATCACGACAGGCTCATTTAAGGCACTAATTGTAAGTTTTTGATGCCCATTCCATTCTTCCTTGATTTTCTCTGCATCCTGATTTGCCACAATATTATAAGCGTCTTCTACTTCATCTTTATCCTTTTCTAATGAACGAATAACTGGGGTTTTCTTTTCATTCTCTTTTTTCTTCGCCTCCTCCTCTTGTTTTTTTTTCTCCACTACTGCCTCTGCCGCTATCCTCTCCGCCTCTTTTATTTTTGCTTGCTTTTCATCCCACGAACCGCTATTTTTATCAAGTGTGTTCCATATTTCCGGATCACCATAGTTTTTTTGATTGAGGTTCTCTTGCGCTGATACGAAAAATTCATTCTCTTTATATTTGACGTTTGCCATGCCGTGGGTGAGAAGCTCTGAGATTTTCGCTGAATTATCTCCGTAGATTTTTCCTAAATTTCTGATCAGGTCTTGATTTTTCTCAATATCTCCAAACTCGTTGTTATCTACTATGCTTTTCACAAAAAATTGTACATCCCCGTTGCCCTGCCCTCTCATAAATGTGTCATAGATATTTTTCGCATTTATTGTTACATTATTGGGATCCTCACCATCTTTTTTGAGAATATTTTTTAGGAATGTCACTTTCGTCTGATCTTCTTTAATTGGATCAAGAAAGGCATTCATCCCCTTTTCCCATTCTTTCATTCTATCTTCTGCCTTGATATCCTTTTTATTTTCCCAATATTCTTCCCTTTCATTAAATGAGGCTTTGTTGATCTTGTCTTTGTGGGCTTGCGGGATGCCTTTTTCAACTGACTCTTTAAGTTTATCTTTATCATATTTATCATTTATTATATTCTCGGCAGTTGTGTTAGGATTAATACCAAGAAGCCAAAGAACCTGCGCTCCTGTCGCTTCTTTGTTTATAAGTCTTTCCTTTTGCCCTAATGCTTCCACTGGCGGTGCAGCCGATAGTACTTCTTTATTATTTGGTTCCATAATAAATCTCTCTCCCTCAAAAACAAGTTTGCCAGACCCATCAAGAAAAGTCAACACTTGACAAAGTACTCAAAATATCTGAAGATTAAATTAACACATTTTTATGGACACTAAAGCACTGGCCGGTCTGGACCCAAAATTACGCGAAACCTATGAAAAAGTCATGGGCACTTCCACATCGCCCGCAAATCGTATCACTGGCTCTGGCCCTGCAACACCAACATCTCCTCCGCCGGCTGACAAAAATAGACCACCTGCCGACAAACCTTCCTCAACCCCACACTTTCCATCTCCGATGACCTCAATCCCTCCACCCAATCCCTCAACCGCACCTGATAACCCACCCCCAAACACAATACAACCCCCTGTTCAAGCATCAAACCTTGACGCAACTCAACCTATTCCAACAAATACTGCTCTACCATCAGCTCAAAAATCTGCTATACAACCTGGAAAACCATTACAGCCATTACCCCATCCAGCTTCAATTAATAAAGCCGTTGTTTCATCAAATCAATCATCCCCTTTAATCCGTGTTCTTTATATATTCGCGTCAATTATCTTTTTTGCTGTATATATAATTTTCTGGCTCAAAATCTTCAAATACCCCACCCCATTCCTGCCATTCTAACAATGTCATTGCGAGGAGCGAAGCGACGAAGCAATCTCTCTTAACCTTTGCAGAATTTCCGCAAGAGACAACAATTCTATCTTCCCGCTTTTTCTCTCTTTCAATTCTATTTTATCTCCGGACCTGGGACTCACTACCAACCGTACCGTAATTCCAATCAGGTCAGCATCCGCGAACTTTTCCCCCGCTCTTATATCCCTATCGTCATACAACACGTCAACCCCCGCCTTTTTAAGCTCATCATATATTTCCTGCCCGAAACTTTTGA
>JAHIGH010000246.1 GCA_018900295.1 Patescibacteria group bacterium
CTCTGCTTGAGGGTATGCATTCATCCATTCCTTTGGCGGCAATGCTTCATTTTTTGTTGACCATTTAAATTCGTATGGAAACAGTTTGCCGTCACGCTCTTCAATTAAATCAATTTCCCTTTGTTCATATGTACGCCAAAAATATGATTGTCCATATATGTGCTGATAGGATTTCTTTTTTATTCGCTCAATCATAATGAAGTTTTCCCATAATTGTCCGATATCATTGCGATTTTCAAGAGTATTAAATTGAGAAATTACTCCATTTCGAATACCATTATCTACAAAAAAGTACTTCGCTTTGCTTACAACTTCCGAACGTAAATTGCGGCTAAACCCGCCCAGCCGAATAATGACAAATGTTTTTTCGAGAAGATCTAGATATCTGGCTATTGTTTTTATATCGATAGCCAAATTAATCGATAATTCATTTAGTGAAACTTCATTGCCAACTTGAAAAGCTAAAAGCTTTAATAGATCAAGAAGTATCTTTGGTCCTTTAACTTTTTCAAGCGCTAAAACATCTTTAAAAATATATGAGTTAACAAATTCCTCTATAATTCGTATCTTTTCGTCTTTCGTTTTTGCCGTAACAACTTGAGGATAACTTCCGAAAATCAGGAATTCTTCCAAACGCTGTTTGAGGTCAAAATGATTAATATTTTCTCCAAGTAGTTCCAGTTGGGAGATTGGGTAAAGTGTTAATGTGGTTTTTCTTCCTGTCAATGGTTCTCCTACTTCATTTGCAAGATCAAAAGACGATGATCCGGTTGCTATAATTTTTATATTAGGAATATTATCTATAATTAGCTTGAGTCCTTTTCCAATATTCGGAATCTGTTGAGCTTCATCAATTACAAGTAAATCAAACCCTTCTGCATATTCTTTGATACGAACTAGGTCTTGTGAAGAAAGAATATCTTGCACTCGAATATTGTCACCGGTATCAAAACGGTATTTCAAAGATGTTTCTTTCAAAAAATTTTCAAGTAAGGTTGTTTTACCTACTCTTCGGGGGCCATAGAGGATTAATACCTCTTTTGGATGGAAAAATGAGCCGATATCGTCATAAACCCTTTTTATCATAAAATAACAATATCATAACTCCATAAATTTGTCAAATTTTATGGAGTCAATATCCATAAATTATACCGAATATGAGGAGTATATAGCTTTGTCTATTACGTTATTTTTTTAACGCAGAAGATTTTGGGATTATCGCCTATTTTCCCCTGCATAAGCATTTCAAACCCTTGTCTTTGATAATAGTTTTTTGTTTCAGGAACTGAAGAAACCCAAAGTTCCTTCGCGCCTTTTTCTTTTATTGCTTTCTCTAATTTATTAAGCAAAGCGTATCCTATGCCTTTCCCACGATACTTATCATCCACGGCAAAAAAGCCTATCCAATAAACTTCCACTCCGGGGAATTTATCACCCATTGCGTCGGCCGCGTAATTCATATCGTCCTGATACCAACCGATTATACCGATAACGCTGTCTTTATCTAGCGCGACATAATGAGCATCTATATGCTTCAAGTGGTGTTCGATTTCTTCTTTCGTGTCAAGCCCGGCTTTTAAAACCAACTCAACCGCTTCTTTAAATAATTCTTTGGTAAGAGGTTGAATTGTGACTTTTGGGTTCATTTTTTATTTCTTCGCTTAGTACTTATATTCCTGAAATTATTTAATTAATTTAATTATTTGGAATTAGTTGTAGAATTTGCTTCTTTTTCAAGATGACGTGGGAAGAACAGTTTTTTATAAGCGCGCGGCTAATGGAGTTTTCAAATCCAACATAGACAACCTTTTTCTCTTCCTCTTTTGCTGTCTGAATTGCAGGAATTAAATCGGTGTCAGAGGATATGAGATAAAAAATATCATATTCGTTTTTTATTGCTCCTCGTACTATATCTACGGCTATTTGTACATCAACGCCTTTTTCGTGAAATACGCCACTGGACATAAGAAGATATCCTAATTTTATGGTTATATTTTGTTTTCTTAAATTTGTAAACAGTTTTTGTTGATTGGAGTAGAGTATTTTTGATTTCTTATTATTTGGATATTGCCGAATTTCTCCAACATAATATGTGATATCAATATGTTTCTCCTTTGTTATCAGCTTTGCTAATCCTGAATAATCAAAATGAGTTAAATGGATTTGAGGAAGCATCTTTTTTGCCTTATTATAAAAATTGCTTCCATCAAATTGGATTAATGCTTTTCTCATTTATATTAATCTTATCGTAGCGTCTATTATTTTGCAATAAAAAAACCCCAAGCTCGAATGAACTTGGGGGAATTAGCAAAGTGAGTGTATTTCTTTTGAAAATACGAGTTTATTTTAACACGTTTTAACCAAATATGTCAAACGCAATTTGGCATTTTATTTGCACTTCTGCCGAATTCAAGAATCTCTTATGTTAATTTAGGATTTGTTTTCCAGAAAGTCCTCTTTTTCCCAGGGGAAAATTATCCAGTCGCCTTCTTCAAAAAATATAAAATAGTCGGGATAGAATTTGCATTTATCTTTATTTACACCTAATGCTGCTGTTTTAAACTCACTTTTTGGATAAATTTTTTGTAGTTTTTGTAATATTTGTTGTAATGTATTTCCCGATTCGGTAATCTCATCTATGAGCAGTAATTTTTTATTTGCTAAATCCATTTTTGGATAGCTTACAATATTTACTTCTTTTTTCTCATCGGTGCCCGTGGTTTCGGTCAAAACAGATAGGACATTTTTGATTTTCAATTCTTTAGAGAGAAGGGCGAGCGGGAAAAGTCCGCCAGTCGCGATGCCGATAAGATAATCAGGCTTATAACCGGAGGACGTAATCTTATCAGTCAGTTGCTGTGAATTACTTCTTCAAAAGTCAGTTTCTTCATATAAAATCTGGTTGAATTGTGACTTGTGGGTTCATATAGATTTATTTTAAACCATCATTTATTATTATAACCTATGTTTCTTCTCAAAGCTAAATGAGACGGGATAATAAAAGAATGGCGAGGGCGTGCTATCTGGGAGGAGGAATTTGCTAAAGTTTGCTTTTTCATAGTTTTAGATGCAAGATGAATAATTTTTTGATCTGTTGAGATATAATATTCTAGTTATTGATCTATAAGATAATAGTTTCTATTTCGTGGCAAATAGTGTAAAATATGCTTACCTGTCTATTCATATGCCTCATAAACAAAGCGCCTATAAAAAGAATTATCTTACAGATGTCGTTGTAAAAATTAATTTTCCCATAATTCTGGAACTTTCAGAGGGTCAACCGACTGCCTTCCAGAAGGAGATTCAGGTGGACTATCCTATACTTGAACCTCTGCAGGAGATAGAGTTTAAGATCGAGAACAAGGGTCTAAGTGTATTACAGCATAAATCTAATAGAACTCTTTGGAGGTTTCGTAATAGAGAAAATACAGAGTATATTGAGCTCGACTACGGATCTTTAGCTTACATTGTTAAGAAATATACTGATTATACTACCTTCAAAAGAAAAGCTGAGAGTATTTTCAATCAGTTCTTTAAAATTTATTCAAATATCCTAATAACAAGGTTGGGGTTAAGGTATATTAACAAGTTGGATTTGGGTGGTACAGATTATTTTAACTGGTCAGATTATTTAAATGTGAACCTTATCAAAAAAATTGATTTTTATTCAGATAAAACTAAAATTAAAAGATTGATAACTATCTCAGAACTTGCTCCAGATGAGGAAACTGTACTAAATTTTAAGTATGGTATTTTTAATAGTACTTATCCCTCACCAGTAGTAAAAAAGGAATTTATTTTAGATTATGATTGCTACACATTGATTCAATTTGAGAAAGAAAACATAATAGCGAAAATAGACACTTATCATCGCTATATCAAGGAAAATTTCGAGACAAGTATTACTACTGCATTGAGGGAAATTTTAAATCATGAATAATCAAAGTGACACAAGAACAACTACTGTTAGTCAAACTGTAAATACAAATGAACTGAGTGGTTCTGGTACTTCCACAGGAATTCAAAAATCTTCAACAAGGGAACAAAGCGTACAACCCACAGACGTGGTCAATATTGATACTTCAAGGTATAGTTCAAAAGAAGTAAAAGTAGAAAAAATTGTTATTAAATAACATGTATTTATGTATGTTGCTAGATCAGAAAATAGAATCTGTCAGGGAGATATTCTGGAAGATTTTAAGCACAGATTTATTTATTATCAAAACGAGGAAAAAGCAATAATAGAGATTACTCTTCCTTACGCAATAGTTCTTTCGCAAGACTGCGATTTAGAACAAGATTATAACCAGCGAAATCCTCCAAAAGGAATAGTTCCTCAAAACAACGATAAGTTTTTACAGTCTGTGTTGATTTGTCCTGGATATATTGCAGAAAGTTTCAGAACTGGTGAGCATCTAAAAAAAATTGGGTTGACGATGCAATCATGGAATAAAGAGCATTGGAATTATATTAAAAAGAATCAAAATCAAAGATTTCACTTCTTTGAATCTGATCCAGGAATGGGGATGCCGAATATTGTTATTGATTTTAAGCAATATTATACAATCCCAAGAGATGAAATCTATACTATATATAAACTACAATATAAGGTATCTGTTGCTCCTATTTTTAGAGAAGATATCTCTTTAAGGTTTGCAAATTATCTTTCCCGGATAGGTTTGCCAGTTATTCAAACATCCGTAGAACAGACTGCTATGACATAGAAAGCCTTAGCTTGATTAATAGTGGAATAGGTTAGCCCTCTTATTCTTTATTCCTTGATCGGAGATGATTTTTATAAACTTATCTATGCTAAAATCTAGTGACTGATATGGAGCGGGGGAAATTCTCAATTGTAATATTTCAACCCGGGGGTTGGATGGCTTAAAATGTTTTTGTTTATATGGATTCCCGCCTTTGACAGGTACCCTGTAAACTAGACAAGTAGTTAAAAGGTTTTATACAACTACAGGATTGGGGGTGAAAGTCTATGGGTACATTTCATGTCATTGCAAAAGAAATAAAAGAACAAGTACTTCACCGGATAAAAAACGAAGAA
>JAHIGH010000247.1 GCA_018900295.1 Patescibacteria group bacterium
AATCGAAATAGGATTTCTTCCCGGCGTCACTGATAATATCGCCACAACAGCCAGAGAAAGTATTGAAGACCTGCTAAAGACAAAATTTATTAAAGAAGAAAACGTTTATTCCTCCAAACTTTTTTTCTTGAAAGGAAATATAGTGGAAAAAGAGGTTTTTAAAATTGCGGAGAGTCTATATAACCCGCTTATAGAGCGTATGCATTTGAAGGATTTCAGGACATTTGTGAAAGATAGTGGAATGGACTTTGTTGTGCCTCGTGTGAATCTAATTAAAACTCCTAATGTGATACAGGTTGACCTTGATGTGACAGATGAAGAGCTCGCGATTATTGGCAAATCCGGTATTACCGGACCCGATGGCATCCGCCGCGGACCCCTTGCTTTGGATTTAACATTCATGCGGACAATACAAGCATATTTCAAAAAAATGAAAAGAAAACCCAATGATATTGAGCTTGAGTCTCTCGCGCAGTCCTGGTCAGAGCATTGCAAGCACACAATTTTTGCCGATCCCATAGATGAATTAAAAGACGGTTTATATAAAACATATATAAAAGGAGCAACAGAGGAGATTAGAAGGAAAAAAGGAAATAGAGATTTTTGTGTTTCTGTCTTTACCGATAATTCAGGAGGCATTATTTTTGATGATGAATTTATGGTGACGCATAAAGTTGAAACACACAATAGTCCCTCAGCTCTTGACCCATTCGGCGGAGCGGTTACGGGGATAGTTGGAGTCAATCGTGATACCATCGGGTTTGGATTGGGAGCCAAACCGGTTGCCAATTTTTATGGGTTTTGTTTCGCTGATCCCAGAATTGATATAGCTCTATATAAAGGGAAAAATAAGACTCAGAAAATGTTATCTGGCAGGCGGATTATGGATGGCGTAATTGCCGGAGTCAATAGCGGAGGAAATCAATCAGGTATTCCGACACCTCAGGGATTTGTTTATTTCGACAAAAGCTTTGCCGGAAAACCTTTAGTGTTTGTAGGAACCGTCGGGCTTATTCCGAGAAAAATTAAAGGACATAAAGCGCATTTGAAGAAAGCTCAACCCGGAGATTATATCGTGATGGTTGGAGGGCGTGTTGGAAAAGACGGTATTCACGGCGCCACGTTTTCCTCAGAGGCTCTTGATACTGGAAGTCCCGCAACAGCGGTACAACTTGGTGATCCGATTACTCAAAAGAAATTAAGCGATGCGCTTATAAAAGAAGCGCGGAACACGCTTCTTTATAACAGTATTACTGACAATGGCGCGGGCGGGCTTTCATGTTCCGTCTCTGAAATGGCCAGGGAATCAGGAGGATGTATAGTTGAGCTTGAAAAAGTGCCCTTAAAATATCCGCATCTTGAGCCGTGGGAAATTTGGGTTTCGGAATCACAGGAACGTATGACCCTTGCGGTTCCGGAAAAGAATTGGACAAAATTTTCAGGCCTTATGAAACGCCGGGGAGTTGAAGCGACAGTGATCGGTAAGTTTACAGATAGCGGTAAATGTGCTGTAAGGTTCAAAGGACAAAAAATTATGGAATTGGACATGGACTTTCTTCATAATGGCTTACCCAAGCGTCCAATGAAGACAAAAATGCCGGTTTCTTATTCTTCGAGCGGAGCGTTAGCGCAGTCGAGAAGTAGTTCTCGACTCCCTTCGGTCGCTCGAACAATAAGAAACTTTAATCAATTATTCCTTCAAATGCTCTCGAGACCAAATATCACGAGTTTCGAATTTATTTCCCGGCAGTATGACCATATTGTACAAGGAAATGCGGTTCTTGGGCCGTTGCAAGGCCGCGGCAGGGTTAATGCTGACACATCTGTTATCCGTCCCGTACTTTCATCTCAAAAAGGAGTGATCTTGTCTCAAGCCCTATATCCGGCGTACAGCGAAATTGATACCTACAATATGGCAGCTTCAAGTATTGATACCGCTATCAGAAATGCAGTTGCGGCCGGAGCCAATCCTGATTACATATCACTTCTTGATAATTTTTGTTGGTGCAGTGCAAATGAGCCGGAGCGTCTGTATCAATTAAAACTTGCAGCAAAGGCGTGTTTCGATTTTGCGATTGCGTATGAAACGCCTTTCATTTCCGGAAAAGACAGCATGTTCAATGATTTTAAGGGGTTTGATAAAGACGGTTTGCCGATAAAGATATCTATTCTTCCGACACTGCTCATCTCATCATTTGGAGTAATTGATGATATCACCAAAGTCGTTTCTCCGGACGCGAAAATGGCGGGTGACCTGGTGTATCTTCTCGGTGAAACCTTCAATGAAATGTGCGGTTCTGAATATCTGGCAATGCTTAAAGAGAAGGATGAAAAAGAATATTCTAGCCAAAATATTCCCGCCGTTTCTGTTGGAAAAAATAGGAAATTATATTCGGCAGTTTATACTGCTATACAAAAGGATTTGATTGCCTCAAGCATTAGTATCAGACATGGCGGACTGGGAGTAGCGCTTGCCAGAAAGGCAATAGGTGGAATGCTCGGAGTTTCAGTAAGTTCAAAAAATATTCCCGGAATGGTAGAGAGCAATGATGTTGCATTATACTCTGAAAGCCAGGGACGAATACTCGTTACAGTCGCCCCGGCAAACAAAGTTTCATTTGAAAAAATAATGAAAGGCAATTCATATGCGCTTATTGGAAAAGTAACGAAAGAACCTGTTATTTTAATAAAAGGTTTAAAAGGAAAAGAAATAATAAATCTAAGTTTGAAAAAAGCAGTAGAGGCATATAGGGAAACATTTAAGGATTATTAATTTATGAAGCCAAAAGTACTTGTCTTTTCAGGATATGGATTAAATTCGGAAGAAGAAACAGCTTATGGATTTGAGTTGGCCGGTGCCGGCGCGGATATCGTTCACATCAACGATATTGTTGATCGATTATATGATTTTAAAAAGTATCAAATATTAGCTTTCCCGGGCGGGTTTTCTTACGGCGATGATACGGGCGCAGGGAATGCCTACGCTAACAAACTTCGCAACCATTTGTGGGAAGAGCTGGAAAAATTTATCAAACAGGATAAATTGGTTATTGGGATTTGTAATGGCTGCCAAATAGTTGCCAATCTCGGGCTTATTCCTGCTTTCAACCGCCATTATGGAGAGAGGAAAGCTGCACTGATCCATAATGAATCAGCCAGACTGGTTACTCGCTGGACAGACATGAAAGCAATCACAAAATCTCCCTGGCTTGATGGTATTGATCAAATTAGTTTGCCAATCGCTCATGGTGAAGGAAAATTCTTTATAGAAAAAGAAAATCTTAAGCGGCTTCACGATAATAATCAAATAGCCCTGCAGTATATCCGTGGAACAATAAGTAATTACCTTGGATATCCGGCAAATCCCAATGGTTCGCTTGATGACATTGCCGGAATAACCGATGAGACCGGCCGTATTTTAGGCCTGATGCCGCACCCTGAACGCGGGATGTTCTTTGTCCAGAGGCCGGACAGTGGATTTCTGAAAGAAAAATACAGAAGAGCGGGAAAACTACTGCCGGAATTTTCTGATGGGTTACAAATATTCAAAAATGCTGTAAAATATTTTAGATAGTGATATACTAATATATGGAATTAAAAAAAGTTACTATTGGTACACTTGGAAGTCATTCTGCGCTGCAGATCCTCAAAGGCGCGAAGGATGAAAGTTTTGCAACGCTTCTTATAACCATACCAAAGCACAAATCCTTCTACGCGACATTTCCTTTCATCGATGAAATTATTACTATTCCCGCTTTTTCAGATTTTCCCGCCATTGAGCAAGAATTAATAAAAAAACAAGTGATACTTATTCCTCACGGTTCATATGTCGCTTATCTCGGATTTGAAAAAAATAAAAATATGGGAGTGTCATATTACGGCAATAAAGATGTCTTGGATTGGGAAGAAAATAGGGCCAAGCAACGGGAATGGTTATTATCAGCAGGCATTGCTATGCCAAGACAATTTGAACTGAACGAAGAAATTATATATCCGGTTATAGTTAAATCACATGGAGCAGCAGGAGGAAGGGGGTATTTCCTGGCAAAAGATAAGATTGATTTGGAAAA
>JAHIGH010000248.1 GCA_018900295.1 Patescibacteria group bacterium
CGGCTTTCAAAATGCAAATATAAAGCGGGTGGGGGAAGTGATTAAAATTGCGTGAGTTTATAAATTTATTTTTGGATATAAAACTTCTCTTGAATGATTGAATTTCGATGGGCATTGGATTTGGTTATAAACATTGATTGCCCGGGTATCGTAGTCAAATATGATTATTTTTGCATTATTGAGATGAAGGCATTGAAGTTGAGACGCGCTCACTATACTAAAAGGAATTTTTTCTAAATCATATGCTTGACGCATCTCTCCTAAATTGTCATATCTGTATGAATTCGTATCCGAAAGCAAGAGTATGGTATTTTTGATAGTATTACTTCTTTGAGCATCTTGCATAGCTTTTATTACCAATGCCGTGCTGGAATAACCAGAGATATTGAAAACCCCGATTTGGCTTTGATAAAAATTCAGAATAAAGACCAGTGAAAGAGTTAGAACAATAAAATATTTTGGCATTTTTTTCATAATATAATATAATGCAATACCGGCAAACGCCGCTCCAAATGGCAAGAAAAAAATACCTCTCGTTGTTGGCGCATAAACATATGGCGATGTAATGCCAATAATTATGCATGTACTGATATAGGAAATAAATAGAAAGAGATATTTATTCTTTCGTATATGGAATAACGCTATGAGTGTTCCGATAAAAGCCAGTATCCGTGAAATGATATCCAGATAAGGCCCGGCGACAAACTGGGCAAAAATATAATCATAGTTTTTATAGAAAAGAAGAAAATTATGATATATGTTTACCAATATCTGCTTATTATCTGTGAATTCGCGGTGAAGAAAAGTTTTTCCTGCCGGGCCATCCCAGGTAGAAAATTGAACAAGAGAAGGAAATAGCAGTAAGCTATAGCCGAGTATAAGAAAAAGACTGCTTGGAAATGCCTGTTTAAACCTATCTTTATGAAGTAGTGGTAAAAGATATGGCCAAATAAGAATCGGGAAAATAGGTCCGATATAAATATAAAAGGATACTCCTAATAATAATCCTAATATAAAGAAATTTTTTTTAGACGGGTTTTTTGTACAGTTATCTGCAGCGAACAGGCATACCAGAAGAAGAGCAAGCGCTTGAGGCATATTTTTACCAACTTTAAAAAAGTTTGCAAGATAAAAAGAGCATTGAAGAAGTATGGTACTATAAAGGGCAATTTCCGGTTCAAATGATTTCTTCATCCATTTATAGAAGAAAATGGTTATTGGGATAATGAGCGCGATATTAGATAGTCGCCAAGCAAAATTTGAAAATCCTATTAGCTTCAAAAATAGCGCTTGATAAATGCTGGAAAGAACTGTGTTTTGCCAGTAAACACCATGAAAATCAAAGGGGTTAATGATAAAGTGACGCGAAACGATTTCTTTAGCAAAGACATAAAAAGCCCATTCATCGCCGACGTATGAAAATTTCCAGGAATTGATATTCCAACTGTAATAGATAAGAGCAAGGCAAGTAGTAAAAAAGAGGATTTTTACATGATTGTTGGTGAAAAATAATTTTCTCATAAACTCAAACTGCTGTTTTATAAAGTAGCTTTAATTTTTTGAAAGATCATCACTTTTGGATGATCGAAGACGGTAAAATTTTCATCAGCTCCTTGATCGTTTAATGGAATATTAATAAATGGAATCGTCGGATAACTGGTAAATTCCGCAACTTTTTTGAAGCCTAATCTTCCTGAAAAAAGCATTTGGTAATATTCGGTGGTCTTTGTATAACAGCGACCTGGGGGTAAATGGTCACAGTCAGTCAGTTTTTGAAGAGGGACGTAAAGACGGTTTGAGGCAATTATAACATAGTCAGTTCGGGCAATAAGACTGTTGATATTTTGCCATTTTTCAGGCGTATCCGGATCGTAGAGTGGAAGTGTTAAGGTCTGATAACTTTGCCCTCCGGACAAAGGAAGACCGTCATCCCAGTGCTCTATCGCAATAGTCTTGCCTGGGGGGATATTTTTCAGAATCCAGGAGGTGGTTGCTACTCTTGTGTTGGGCTGAGTGTAAATGTGAATAAAACTTAAAGGCCAGATGAAAATTAGGGTATAGGATATAGCGTATAGGGCATAGAGTAAAAAACGGTTTTTTATGGTATTTTTAAGAAACTTCATGAATTTAGATGCTGCTAATGCTGCAAATAGACAGAGAAGAGGATAGATGGGAAGCATATAGCGCATGAAGCCAATCGCGAATTTGCCGACTACCAAAAAATAGGTAAGGAAAAAAACCGCTATGATGATTTCTTTTGCCCATTTTCCGTGCTTGTCTTTTGCATAGATCAAACTGAAGAAATAAATCGCTCCGGCAAAAGCAAGTGTTGCCGAGAACGGCCCCATGCCCCAGAGAAAAATATTTTTCAGTTCGTACAAATATGGTATTTTACCAACGTACTGAAGCGTATAAGGAAATGTGAATGCGTTGTGTGTCATTGCCGACTGCTCCATTGTTTGCCGCCAAAATTCTTTAAAATCAATCAACGCGTATGGCTCGGAGATAATAAATATTATTATTGTTGTAATGCTTATTATTACCGCATAAAAAATAAGATGTTTAAGAAACGACGGAACATGCGGAAGCCAGAGGCGTGGCCGATGAGGCTGCTTGAGAAAGAGCAAGGTAAAATCCGCTACCAATGTTGCCCCTATGGCAACAAGTAAAACCAGCGCGCTTATTTTTGTTACCAAAGCCATACCAAAAAAGACGCCGATGAGCATAGCTCGCTTTGAGCTTGGTTTGTCATAAAAAAGAATAAGTTGGTAAAGAGCCGCTAAGGAGAAGAACGTCAGGAGCGTGTCTACCGCATAAAAATGAGAAAGCTGGATCGGAAGAACGCTTACGGCATAAAAAAGAGCGCTTAAGTATCCTACCGTAAGGCTATGCAATTTTTTTCCAAGGTAAAATATCAAGAGCACTGTTCCCAGATCAAATATTGCCGACATAAATCTTCCGGCGATATTGATCAGGCCATATGTGGTAAAAGCAGGTTCAAAAAAACCAAGGCCTTCGCCAATAATTTTTAATAGGTAAAACGGAAAACTACCGTAAGCAAAAAGGTGAGGATTCCATGTACTCTCAGGCGTGAAAAAAGAAGTTAGGTTGTCTACCGGAAAACGCAATTCAACTACTTTCATAATAATTGCCCGCTCATCCGGATGAAGATGGTATCCCTGATCCCAGTTGAGATTATAGAAACGCAAAAAAGCAGCAAGTAATAATATCCCGAAAAGGATAAATTTTGTCGATAATTTTAAATTATAAATTCTCATTTTTTTTAAATATAAAAACCGTTGGTCGGTCGAAAACATTGGCTGTCTCTTCAAAGCTAAAGACAGGATTATTTAAGTATGTTATTTTACAAAATATATCGCAAGGCGTTTCGTAGATTTTTTGAAACCCGTTCGTTTGCGCGAATAATGCTGAATAAAAATCGTGACCATTTGGGTAGATTTGCGCTTCTTGCAATCGAGCTTTAAGGATGCGTTGACTGGGAAGAATAATATAATCCGATACCGCTAATTGCTCTGCCAGCGTCTGCGGAGTATATTGCGGAGAACTATTGTCCAGATCATAAAAATTATAGAGCGTTATGTTGTGAAATGAGCCATTAAACGGAGTTATGCCTAAATCATATACTTCGCTCAGGATAGATAAATTTGGCGGGATATGTTGTTTGGAAAAATTTTTTGCGGCAATCCGTGTATCTTCTTGAACGAAAGCAGTAATGAAATATGAAATCCCAAATATGGAATTTACGCCAATTAAAATACTTAATAATAAAAACTTAATAAATACTCTACGCCTTTTTGATAAAAATACCCAAAAATCAACAGAAGCGATTGCGCAAATAAGATACATGAACGGCAGTGTCGGCACCATGTAGCGTGTCCATTTTGCATATAAAAATGCCTGTGGCAAAAATAGAATTAGAAAAAAACCGCAAAGAAGAAGGGATCCAGTATCCCGCGTTTTTATTCCTATAAAAACCAAGTAAAAAAAGGATGGGATAAATATTACTGTAAGTAAAGGATTGGCCAAAAATGGGAAAATAGAGAAAAACTGAAAAATAACAGCCTTTGTGCCGGTAAATGATTGTGTATAAAAAACTTGTGTTGTTCCTGTAACGATGCCTCTTTCATTAAGGAGTCCGTTTTTAAAGTCAGTTGTTATATAGTATGGAGAAAATAGCGCAGTCAACGCGGATACTAAAAGCAGGCTTACTACAATATGTCTTAGGGCTTTAAGCCAAGATAGTGATTTTTTCTTTACTTCTAAGAGAAGTATTATAATTGGAAATGCGACAAGTATTAGAAGGGTAATTTTTGAGGCAGCGCCTAATGAAATAAAGAGCAAAGCGAGATAATAAAAATATATTTTTTTCGATTGCATAAAAAGGAGAAGTAAGAAAAAAACCGTTAACGAACAAAAAGAGATAAACCCATCAAATGTCCCAAAGTGAGCCTGTTGAATAAAACCGACGGAAAAGATTGAAAAAAGAAGCGCAAGAAACGCGGTTTTTTTGGACCAAAATTTCCCGCAGAAAAAAATTACCGGTAAGAGTAAAATAGAAAAAAATGCCGACAAAAAACGCAGGATTAGTATCGACTCCGCAAACGAATCGGAAATACCTGCAAAGCCCCAAAAAGGAGTAGGTATTGATTTTATCAACGATGCTAAAAGAATCGGAAAATTGCCGTAAGCAAAGGTTCCTTTAAGAAATGATGAAATTGTCGTAAAAGAAGAAGAAGCTACAACGCCAGCGATATTTCTTTCGTCAGGATGGAAATAAAACGGCGATCCCCAATTAAGGTTGTAAAACCGAAAGAAAGCAGAAACGAGCATTAAAATAGTAATAAAGAAAAGTGTGTGTTTTTCTGTAAATAAACATATAGAAATGATTCTCCGGGTACTATTTTGCATTAATTATATTAACCTGATTAAATAAAAGATACAAAACATAAATTATGAGGAGATGAATATAAAATTTTATTTCTATATTTTGGTATATTCATGCACCATACTCGCCGTTTTTTCCCCCAACTCCACTGCGTAATTAGTGCCCCTATCCCAAGGATATACCTGCTGCATATTAGCCAGATATATATTGGGTAACGGAGTGGCGATTGAAGGGATTAACTTTGAATAATATGGAGGAATAATCGGCTGGGCAAATGGAGTCTTAAATAATTTATAGTCAATTAAATTATTTTTGTATGCGGAATTGATTTTTCGTAAAAAGGGATCATAAGTTGAGAGCAACTTTTCTTTTGACGCGAGAAACTTGGGATGATCCGAAGTGGTGTAATTTCCAACGTATACAATGTGCTCATTGTTATAATGCCTTTTGTCCATAAAATTTGTGTGTTCAACTATTGCCATAATTCCGGCCGCGCTATCGCAAATACTAAGCCAATATGTTTTATCCGGAAAAAATTGCTTATTGAGCCTTAAAACCAGATTCGTTGCTCCCAGGGAATTAAGTCGTCCCAGTGAATTTTTATAATTTTGGGATAGTTGTGGCGCAATTTCTAAAAAACCAGTAGAAGGAATAGTGATTATCGCAGAATCAAATTTGCGGATATTTTCCTTCTTTCTTTCTGAAACGCGTAAAAAAACACCATTATCTTCTTTGACCGAAGTTACTTCCATATTGAAAAAAACGTTTCCACCAAGTTTGATAATTTTTTCTATCAATGCGTTTGCGAATTGCAAAAATCCTCCTACGGGATACACAAGTGACTGAGTGCGCTTTCTGATCCTTGCCCAAAACCACGCGAGTGAAACTTCATCGCTATATTTTCCGAATTTATTGGTAAATTGCGGTTCCCAAATTAATCTATAAGCTTTTTTCCCCATCACTTTGGGCAGGAAACTGCCCGCATTAATCCCCTCCAGCGGCTTCCAAAACGGGTCATAACGAATGACGCCTATGGCAGCAGCCATTCGTAATTTATCAAATAAAGAGAGCTTGGGGAAGCGCAATATGCTTTGCGGAGAATCAAATTGATAAAGTTGATCTTCAACGTATACTGATGTTACGGGTTTACACATGATTGTCTTATATCCGATTTCCGCTGCCAGCCCAAGTATATGAATATCGTTAGTAAACCAATGATGATAATATTCTTCCAGAGTCCATTCCCATGCTTTTTCCCTGAATCCGCCGGACATCCCGCCCGGGCGATCACGTTTTTCAAAAACCGTCACCTCATGTCCGATTTGTAGTAAGCGAAAGCCTGCCGCGAGTCCAGTAAAACCGGCTCCAATGATTGCAATTTTCTTCTTAATCATAAAAGGAAGAATAGCATAAAACCTGCGGTTATGGAAAACGCCGCCAGTGCTCCGCCTATGAGAAATAGTGAACTTCCGGGCGGCGATATGGGCGAGGCTGGCGGAGAGGTAGGAGTTATCGTTACGATCGGGGTTATTGTTTGCAGCACTACCGGCGTCGGGA
>JAHIGH010000249.1 GCA_018900295.1 Patescibacteria group bacterium
GTCATATCCTTAGCTCTTATATCTAACAAAAATAATGCAGAATTGGAAATTATCTCTTTTCCCTCAGGTTCAAATATCGAACTTGACTCAAACGAGATAGGCAAAACGCCGCTTCTATATAAAAAACCAACGGAATCGGACCATTTACTTAAAATTAGCAAAAATGGCTATAAAGAAAAAACGGTCCGCATCCGGACGCCGAATGGCTACCGCTTGACAGTCATTGCTTATTTGGGTGTAAAATCAAACGCGGAAAATGAAATCTCACCGACACCCACACCGACTGAGATGGCCTTAACCCCTACTCCTTCCGCTACGCAAAGCGCTACCAAAGCGCTTATCCTCGATACCCCAACAGGCTTTCTCAGAGTGCGCGTAAGTTACGATCTAAGCAGTGCGATAATTACAACAGTTAATCCCGGAGACACTTTTCTATTGATTGGCGAGCAAACAGGTTGGTTGGAAATAAAACTGCCTGACGGAAGGACCGGATGGGTCAGCAGTCAATACGCCAAAAAACAGTAACTAGACTATTAATTACTATCCCTGTATTTCCTTACGTTCTCATTGTGACCTGTGAGCGTTGATGCGTAATGGTTGTTGCCTTCTTTATCTGAAATATAGTAGAGAAAATCCGTTTGCATCGGTTTGGCCGCTGCTATAATAGACGCAATACCCGGGTTACAGATGGGGCCAGGAGGAAGACCGGGGTTACGATAGATATTGTAAGGAGAGTCTATTTTTAGATCCTCATGGGTCAATTCTTTTTTCCACCATGTCTTTCCTGTCTGATCAAACCCCAGGGCATATTGTACCGTCGCATCGATATCAAGCTTCATGCCAAGATTTAATCTGTTATGGATGACTGAAGAAACTAGCGGCCGATCCTCACTATGCTTTGCTTCCCGTTCTATCAAAGATGCAATAATAACAATCTCGTTTTTTGAAAGTACCGTATTATTAACAACTTGCGTATATTTTTTATCGAAATTATTTTTCATTACAGTAATTATTTCTTCTATCCCAGCATTTCTCGGGAATAAATATGTATCGGGAAAGAGATAGCCTTCGTTTTGATCTAATTTATCCCGCCATGTTTCATCGTACCCGGGCATCTTCTCTTGAAAAATATCGGCAATCTCCTGAGCTCTTTTCCCTTCAGGAATTGTGACATTCACATCAAATTTACCAACTTGTAATTTCTGCAGAATTTCTTCGGCTGACATTGAAGGATTAAGAAGAAATTGGCCAGCCTGAATCTTCCCGTCAATTCCCGTTTTTTTAAGAAGAAGAAAAAAGACAATGGGATCGCGGACAAGTCCTGATTTCTTTAAATCATCTACAATCGCCCGTGCTCCTTCACCCTTCATAATAATAAAATTCTCGTTGACGGTATTTGTAGAATCAGCCGGAGCGATACCATTTTTCCACCAAATGTAAAACCCAATAATGAAACATGCAAAAATTAAGAAAATAATAAATATTTTTTTCATTCGTAAAATAATATGGGAAAATTATTTAAAGACTCTATGGCTTCTTTTAGACAATAGGCATTATCACTATAAAGAGTATAAAGCGGAAAGCCTACGCCAGTGCGTTCGCCAATTTTGCGATTGAGATAAATACCACTGCTTTTGTGTGAAGGCGCACCCAGGATTTTGGCAATAATTGTCGCATTTTTACTTTTAATTCTATTCACAAGACATTCTTTTTTGGCAATAACCTCAAAGGAAAATTTTCCCGGCTTTAATTTTTCACTGGTTATATTCGGGTTGCCTCCTTGCGCTTTAATAATCTCCTTCATTTTTTTAAGCGCGTGTCCGCTCGCGAGAATATATTGCGCCCACTTCTCCCCTGTTCCAAATTCCTTGGTAATTCTTTTTTTAAGTAATACGCCGGAATCTTCAAGGCATAAATCCAGAAGTAAGCCAGCTAAGTGCACCGACCGGTTCTCAAGATCAAGAGCCCTGTCTTGTTGCTGTTCCAAAATCTTTAACGCCTCCTTTGCCTCAA
>JAHIGH010000250.1 GCA_018900295.1 Patescibacteria group bacterium
AGATGTCTTGCCCCCCCTACTGTAATTAATTTATGGCGCATACTCATAATTAATTCAAAGAGAAGATCGCGTTGTATATCGCCTGTAAGTTTTATCATGTCATAATTTGTTGATTTTTCCGTGATATTTTTTCTTTCCAGTCCGGCAGTTTGCGCCCGTATAAGTTTTTGCCGGATCTCTTCAACTTCCTGTTGTTCTTTTTGTGCTTCCTGCTGAGTCTGGATAGCTGCGTCTCTGTTTGATGCAATAGTTGTTTGCGGAGCAGGATTCTTATTTACGTTATCAGGCATAAAGAAATTGTTCTATAATTCAGGATATAATAATTGAACGTGAAAAGTCAATAACTTTAAAAATATTTAAATTTGATCCTAGGGAAATCGTGACTGCTTTTAATTTAGCCATTTTTTTGTGGAAATTTTTACAGGGTATTGATAGATATATTTATTTTTTTACTTTAATATCATTTACCAGTTGTATTAGTAGTTCTTCGTACGCTTTTTCATCATATTCATATATATTAAAAGTACTATTATTGTCTTGTGTTTCGATCATTATTGATGCAACAGTATTAAATAAAGAAATCGGCACGTCTGATCTATCTTTTGTCAAAAAATATAAATTGTCTTTATATTTCATTGTAATTCCCAGCAACAAACAATCAGCATAGCTTAATTGACCGCCTTTATTTAGTAATACCCGAGTAATTTTTGACACATTATCGTGGATTTCCCGTTCTAATGGAAGAATTCTTTCAATTATATTTTTGTAGAATTTTACTTTTTTTGAATGATCTTCTATACTTTTGCTTCCTTTTACAAATTCTATAAGAGTCGCTTCTATGCTTACTAAAATGAAGCCATTATTGTTTAGGTCTTTAACTAATTCCATAAATTGCGAAGGATGTCTTGATATCTCTATTAAAAAATTAGTATCTATAAGAAGATATTTTTTGGGTAAGAATGAAAGGCTTTTATTAGGATTTGAGAGCAGGATTTGAATTTTTTGCATCATCGATAAGTATTTGACCTACTTCTTTTGCCAACTTAAGAAATTCCGATGCATTGAACTTTTTTTTATTTTTTTTACCTGTAATATCGCCTTCAGGTAATTTATCTTCACCGGTAATTTTCTTCAGTTTTTCTTCTAGGTCTTTAATATTTTTTTTCATATTACTTTTATATTATGATTATTTTGAATATAGTCTGTCAAGACCTAATAGGAAATAAGTGAAAATTTGGTATAGTTTCATTTTATTTTGATCATACTAGTAGAAAGATATTTGATCAAGTAGTAAAATGGTAAGAGTGTGAAGGAGAAACGTAAAATTTATTATATAATCGCGATATGCGGGCAAGTTACGGTCATGCTTGTGGGTCCGGTTGTCGGTTGTCTGCTTTTGGGTCTTTGGCTTGATAGTATTTTTCATACCAGTCCCCTTTTTATCATAATTGGAGTGGTAATAGGCTTTATCGGAAGTATTTTTAATGTATTTAGAGTGATGAAAATCATTAGTAGGGAATAGAAAGAATGGAGTGTAACTGCTCACCGGACATAGTTAGCCAATGTAATAAAATCCCTCCTAACCTCCCTTTAATAAAGGGAGGAATCCCCTCCTTTTTTAAAGGAGGGTTAGGGAGGATTTCGGGAGCCATGAAATTTTAAATTAATAATATCCCCAGTGAGTAATTACAATGGAGTGATTTTGCAATTGGCGCGGCACGTGTGATAATATAACAGCGTGAAATTGACGACAGATGTGAAATTATTGATCGGGGTTGGATTATTTACCGCAATTGTTGTTGTCGCAGCCGCGTTTACAATCGGGAATAAGCCTTCTAAAAAGGATCAGGAGCAAAAGGTTTTGGGTGAGTCACAGATGAAGATACTGCTTCGAAAAGACACACATTTGGCAGGTGCGTCAAGAACTGAAGTAACAGTTGTTGAATTCGGTGATTTTCAGTGTCCGGCATGCGCCGTAGCGTATCAGGTAGTAAATCAAATAAAAAAGAAATATGAGGGGAAGGTCAGATTTGCCTTCCGGGAATTTCCGCTTATGGCGCATAAGAATGGGTATAGCAGCGCGTTGGCGGCTGAAACGGCCGGCGGGCAGGGAATGTTTTGGGAGATGCATGATATGTTATATGATAATCAGAAAGAATGGAGTGACAGAAATGACGCGATAGATATTTTTACTTCTTATGCGAAAAAGATAGGAATAGACGCAGATAAATTCAAGAAGGATGTAGAGGATAAAAAGTATGATGCGAAAATTCAAAATGACTTGAAGGATGGCAATATGCTTGGGGTAAACGCGACGCCGACTTTTTTTATCAATGGAAAGAAATATAGCGGAGTGTTAGCTTATGATATTTTTAAGAGTATGATAGAGAGCGAGTTGAAAAAGGGGAAATGAAAGTCGAAGTTTATATTTGTTCTAGTTGTACATATTGACGGTTAAGTATGGTGAGATGCTATACTGGATTTCTATGCAAGACATAAATCAAGCAGCAACCAAAAAGGATATTCAAGGACTCGATCAATCAACAAAAAGTGAAATCAAAAGACTGGAAGAGTCAATGAAAAAATTTGCTTCAAGAGTTGAGTTAAAAAAAGTTGAGAAAACTTTAAGAGCGGATATTTTGAAAGTTGAGGAAAGGGTTGAAAATTTAGAGGAAGGCCAGCATAGACTGGAAAAGAAGAT
>JAHIGH010000251.1 GCA_018900295.1 Patescibacteria group bacterium
GGGCAGGCAAAATTTTTTTCAGTTCTCGCAAAATTACCTCATTGCTCTTGTTCGGATTTCTTATTACTCATTGTTTTTGTTTTTTAAAGATTTTATATCCGCTTCCAGTTCTTTTATGCTTTCTTCCCATTCTAGTCTTACATGGTTCTCTTTAAATTCCTCATATTCTTTTTCTGATTTTACCACGGCAATTTCATGGAAAATTCTCCCGGAATGAGTCAAAATTTCCTTCCCGCTCATCTGTAAAATAATATCAAGTCGCTGTATCCAATCGGTCATTTTCATTGGGGTTCGCGCTTCTGCCATGGTTTCTGCGAATGCTAAATATTGTTCAACTAACAAGCTAAGTGTTTTTATCTCCTTTTCATTGAGATAATTTTTGGCAATACTCACATCTTTTTTTGTGATAGCTTTTTCGTCTTTTTTATCAAAAGACTGCATGCTCAAATAAGGGAGCGTATGATCTGATCTTCTGTGCACTAATTCTGCAGCCGTTTTTTTACTTATTGCCCAAAGAAGTTTATTTTGCACCACCTTAAAAAATTCAATTGTTTTGTCATCTTTCGGATTATAATCAATACTCGTGGTGTAAATATCTTTTATTTTTTGATAAAAAATCCGTTCAGAAAGCCGAATTTCTCGAAGTTTAGCCTGGAGTTTGTCAAAATATTCTGTGGGTTTTCCTGATTTTAGTTTTTCTTCATTAAGCGAAAACCCTTGAGTTAAATATTCTTTTAGTCGCTCTGTTGCCCATTGTCGAAATTTCGTTCCTTGCGGTGACTTTACGCGATATCCCACAGTAAGAATAAGGTCAAGGTTGTAATAATTCGTTGAATAGTCTTTTCCATCACTGGCAGTTGTTCGGAAATTCCGAACAACTGCATTTTGATTTAATTCCCCTTCATCAAAGATATTTTTAATATGTTCGCTAATCGTCCCTTTTGCTTTTCCAAAAAGTTCACAAATTTGAGATTGCGAAAGCCAAACGGTTTTCTCTTTTAACAAAACATCAACAGCAATTTTTCCGTTTTGGGAAGTGTAGATGAGGATGTTGTTTTTGGAATTGGTCATATTTAAATTATTAAATCCTTGTTTTTAAAAGCCTGTTCAAACATAAAATTTCGAATTGACCATTATTATAGCTCGATTCTATACATTTTGCGAGCGTTTTTAGAATCGTGATTCCTGCTTTAATTAGTGAATTTAAGTTGCGGACGTAAAATTGAGATTTTTTCTGTATACGGCTGCTTCGTTGCCTTTTTCCCAAAGGATTTTTTTGTCTTCGGGATGCATGCTGAAAACCGCGGAGAGTATGATTGCATCGGACTGCGAGAATTCATTATTGTCGCGGGAAGCGAAGTAATCTCCTGAAACTTCCAGAATATCTCCTTCCTTATTTATTATTTTAATTTTTTCGACCGCATCACAAATATAAATTTTTTTTGGTGTATATCTAGAGTTAGTATAAATTGCTCCGCCGATAGTTCCGGGCATTCCCAGATGATATTCCAGTCCGCTCAATCCTTTTTCGATGGTAAAGCGCACCAGTTGATTTATATTTGTCCCTGATTCCGCGTAGACTGAAGCCTTCTCTACTCCAAGATTCCTTTCTTTTATTTTGCCTTTAATACCGAATACATCGAACCTATGGCAATTATTTTTTATCATGAGTCCGTTTATTTGTGATCGCGGTATAGACGCGCGTGAACCTGTGCCGATTATAAAGGCCGGAACTCTATGAATTCGTGCTTCCTTAACAATTTTTATCAGATCGTCGATTCTTTCAACTTCTATATATAGCTTAGCTAAGTTATTTTCTTTCAGCCTGCTTTTTCCGATTATTTCTATGAATTCCTGCCAATTGTCCATAAATTAAAAGTTAAAAGTTAAAATTCAAAAGTCAAAAACACAAGTCAAAAGTAAAAAGTTTTATCAATATTGTTATAAAGTGATTCAAATAAATCTAAGACTTTCATTAACTTTATAAATGTCGCCGGCGCCCATGGTAATGAGTATTGTATCCGAATGGAATTTTTTTTCAAGAATATAATTTGTTGCATCGCCCAATTTCGGTAAATAAACAACGTCCTTGTGATATTTTTCCATAGCTTCTGACAATATTTTCGAAGAAACCGTAGTATCGAAAGGTTCACGAAGCGAGGGGTAAATATCGATTAATACTACCGTATTAACACTTTCAAATGCTCTTGTGAAATCATCAAATAATTTTTTGGTTCTTGAAAAAGTGTGAGGCTGGAAAAACACTACTATTTTTTTCTTGGGATATTGTTGACGCAGAGCCAGAAGGGTTTTTTTGATCTCAGTCGGATGGTGCGCGTAATCATCATATATCTTCGCACCCGATAGCAACTGCCCGATAAACTCCAATCGTCTTTTTGAACCGGTAAATTTGAGAAGGGCGGGTTTAATTTTTTCGATAGTCAGGCCAGCTTCAATACCGGCAATTATGGCTGCAAGGGCGTTAAGGGCGTTATGTTCTCCGACAACTTTCAACATAAATTCACCTAAATTACTGCCATAGGCGCTGATCCAGAAAAACATATGCTCACCGGATATCGCGGCTTTGGTAATAACATAATTATTATCAGGAGAAAATCCATATGTAATAACGCGTTTTTTGCATTTTTTAATTAATTTTTGAATTTCCCGATCGTCACCGCAGGTAATCAGTACCCCTTTGTCAGGAAGCTGATTCGCGAATTTCAGAAATTCCAAACTTATATCATCCAGACTCGCGTATACATCCGGATGATCAAATTCTATGTTGGTGAAAATAGCAATTTGAGGGTGCTGCCAAAGAAATTTTGGGGTTTTGTCATACTTTGGTTCAGTCGCGTATTCATCCGCTTCGGCGATGAAATATTTGCCTTTGCCAAAATGGCCGGGGGCGCCAAGAGAACCGACGCAACCGGTACCGATAACAAATGAAGGATCCATGCGATTTTCATGTAGTATTACTGTCAACATTCCGGATGTCGTTGTTTTGCCGTGAGTACCGGCGACTGAAATTCCCCTGAAAGATTTATTAAATATTTTCCCTTCCATGAAGACACCCACCGCTTGTCCGTGTGTCAATACTTCAATTCCCAGTTCTTTTGCTTTCTTCACCTCAACATTATCAAATCCTCCATGTGCACCTGTTGTGATAACTAAATCGGGCTTGGTGATATGAATAGGATCAAATCCTATAAACGGAATAATTCCTGCCTTTTTCAAGGCTTCGTCTGTGATAAATTCTTCATCAATATCTGATCCAGTCACAGTGAATCCTGCTTCTTTGGCAATAATGGCAAGCGGAGTCATGCCGACGCCCTTGATGCCAACGAAATGAATGTGTTTTTTCTTCTTCATAATTCTTTATAGGGAAAACAGTTTTATTACATCCTGAAATGTTTTTGGTTGATACTTCTCGTATTCCTCCTGTTTTATATACACAGCCGTATACTTAACTTTATTTTGAGTAGCATTTACATCCTTGCACCAAACTTTAAGTCGTTCAATTTTCAGAGGGTCGTCTAAATCCTCGCGGCCTTTTGTCTCCACAATATGCATCTCTTTTTCAGAAACCTTGACAATGAAATCCGGGTAAAAATCCGAAATGGCGCCATCGGCATTTTTATAATCAATCCGGAAATGTACCGCAAAGTAGTTTTTGACGTATGACACGATATCCTCACAGCCTTCAAGAAAGTTTGCAAATTCCAGCTCAAAATGACTATCGCCAATGATTTTATTAAACGGACTTTTTTTAGGGATAATATAGCCTTGGTCTTTTGCCACAAACGGCCGGCACTGACTTATTTTGATGTAATCTCGGATTTCTGCCTCACCTTTATCAAGTACAGTTAGATCGTTAATCTGCTTCTTAAATGACTCAATGATGGTTTTATTTACTTCAAGTTCTGACAAATTGCGTAATATATTCATATCCTCAAGTTCAATAGGGTGGTCAAATAGGTATTGCCGGACAAACTCTTTCACCTTGCCGTATAAAACGTCGTAACCGCTCACTAACCTCAAGTCTTTCATAATTACTTGCGTAAAGTACCCAATGACACTTTGATAGTTCGCCACCAAATCGCTGTCCATTTGGGTAATATGATTTACTTCACCACTACTTATATCCTTAAAAAGGATTTCCCGTTTTTCTTCGTCTGTATACTTTTTTACCGTAAACTTTTGATTGCTAAAACCGGCAACATTCAACTCTGATAAATTTTTATACTCACGATAAATACGGGGCGAAAGCAGCGGTATTTGGATATCTAATTTCCCAATATCTTTATGGATATTTTCTTTATCAACCTCAATAACAATAGGCGCCGTAGGCCTTGTCCCCTCTCCCATTTTTCGTGTTTCCAAATCTACGCCCTCGCTTCGTATAGAGTCAACAAAATCCATAAAGGCGTCTGTGCCAACAACACTTAAGTACTCCGATAAATCCTGCTCCCGATACATACGCCTAAGTCCCCTACCCAACGTCTGCTCAGGTAAAATATTACTCTTGGCTGAATATGGCCGCAACCCAACAATAGTAGTGACGTTTTTAACGTCCCAGCCCTCTTTCAACATTAAGACCGATACAATTGCTTTATGAGGACTCTTAAACGAATCTATGCTATTTGCTTCCTTGCGTAGCTTTTCTAATTCATCTTTGTTCTTTCCGGTAGCGCTCTCCGAAATTTCGCCGTTATCTTTCGTGTGAATAGTCAGCACCGCGTCTTTAAACTCCGGATACGTTGCCTCAAGATATGCGGCCACGTCATCACAGTTTTTTGTATCGTCGGTCATTACAAATAACACCGGCTTCTTACCAACCTTTACGTGCTCCTCATATACTTTTTGCCATTCCAAATAGCCTAAATGAATATAATCAGCGTACCGCTCGGTATAACGCACGCTTTTACGCTCGGATAGTTTTGCTCGACTGGCAGAATCCGGAAGTACCGGATGCTTCACTACGTTTTGGTGTATTGCCTCAACCAATGGATAATCGGAAATGGTTTGTACAAAAATACCGCCGTTGTTATGGCGAGGCGTCGCGGTTGTATCAACTTGTAACGATAACGCACTTCCTTTTTGTTTGAGCCGGTTATGAATATCCTGTATAGACTTAAACCATGCCAGGCGCGGATCGTGAATGTGGTGGGCTTCGTCATTTAACACCACCAGCTCGTCAATGTCCCGAACGATCATGGCTACATCTACTTTAGATTCATTAGTGGCGCCCACAGGCTTTTTGCCAAGAAAATAATCTGTAGTGTCCTCATCAGAAAATGAGGGTGTTTTTACATCTCCCTCGTACACCCGATGAATGTTGGTTAAAAATATATTGCCGGTTTTTCTTACAACCCCGATCTCATCCTGTATATGCACGGTCATTTGAAAATCGTCGCGCCAATTATGGCCGTCGTAACCATTGTCCGGCAACACCGGATCCTGGTAAAAAATCTTTAGGCCGTCAAAGTCTGCGCGGATCCGATCAAGAACAATAATGTTTGGAGTAATGAGTAAAAAATTACGCGCCAGCTTCGACTCCTGCTCATAAAGTTTGTGAAAATAACTCCATGCCAAAACCAAACTCAAAACTTTCGTCTTACCGGAGCCTGTGGCCATTTTGACAACAAACCTGCGCCAGTCTTCATCAAACATACCGGCTGATATAGAACCACTGCTATCAAACCGCATGAGATCATATTTGTCTTTTACTTTCACCGTATCATGTAAATACACAATCGTTTCTACTGTTTCCCGCTGGGCAAAATAGTACCGGAACTCAACGTCTGCGCTGTTAGCTTGAGGAATAATGTGTTGCGTCTGAAACCACCATATCAATAATGCTTTACTGGTATCGCTTGCTCCTTGATATCCACTATCCCGCCACGCCTTTACTTTTTTGCGCAGTGTTGCCACCAATGGCGGTAATAATTTATCGTATCCCTGCTCACGCAAGGCTTCATCCGCCGGAAACCACCGGATTGCCGGATCAAGTATTTCGTATGGTGATGTTGGAAAATTAGGATGTAATGCCATATTAGGTTGTAATTGTTCCTTTATCCTTTTCAACTGAATAACTTTGCTCTTCTGCCCCTACAGTATCAGAGTTTCCCTTTAAAGTTTGCTGTGTTTTATTTTCAAATAGACTATGTGTCCTACCGATATTATCCAAGGCATTCTTATAATGTTGAATAATTGCATCCACATATTCCCTGTTACGGTAATCAGAAAAAGAGAATATTGCTAATACTAATCCAACTAGAATAACTACTGCTCCTGTCACAAGTACAGACTGTGAGTTTTTAGAGTTCACTACAATATATGCTCCTATAAAGAGAACTGTACCCATCAGCAATAAAGATGGAATTTTTGATTGTGCAAAGGACTTAAAAAATTCTTCCATTTTGTTCTTTAATTCTTCCTAATATCCTGTTAATAACCTCAAGTATCAAATCTCCACTTATTGTTTCTTTTATACTTTTTAGGTCTCGTTCAATCCTGTTAATATCTACTACTTGTTCATATTTAATAAATGTATCTACATCAAATAATACTGCGGGGAAATTAGCATCGTTATTTTTTAGAGCGGGATTTATAGAAATGTTATTTTCAAACGAGCCCAACTTAACTGAAAATACTAACTGCTTAAAATCAAACTTCCCTGACGGAACAAGTCTTTTAAGTATGACCTCTTTTTCATCTTTATTAACCTCATAAATAAAGTAATTTCTCCACCCGAGTCTTGAATACCCCTCAGGCTCAAGTACTTTATTTGTCACTTTCAACTTTTGTTCAAAAAGCTGTCTTGCTTGATCTAATGAGTCTGGTTTTAGAAAATGTGCCCAAAAAGAGAGCGAGGATATCTTTATTTCCTTTATATTAGAATCGGGCATAATAATAACTAAGCCGTCTAAATTCATTGCAAATTTTGGAGGAGTGCTGTTCAAATGAAACTTATTAACAAGCTCTCCCGCTCTATCTATATACCTATAACCCTTTACAAAATCTGCCTGTATAAAACTTTCAACGTTATTAAGTTGGTTAATTTTTTTAATTTTCTTCATATTCTTACCTCAATTACCTTCATTGTGTCATTGCCAAAAATATCTACCACCTTGACCGCTATTTTGCGCCGGCCGGGTTCGCATTCGCGAGCAACACTTTTTAACTCAAGCGTCCGGTCTTTTTTAGTACGGAATGATTGCCACTCATTCTCAAAAATATAATCACCTGTCCACACTTCTTCGTAATCTGGAATTCTTGTTTGTTTTGGTTCTTCGCTGCCATCTAGCCGTGGTTGTGAATGATCTATCTTCTTTACTCTAACAATTTCTTTTTTACTCTCAAAATCAAAATCCACAGCCCAATAATCAATCCAATCTGTCCATTTTTGGGTTAGCACTTCACGCGTTACAATGCCGGATTTATCTTTCTCAACTTTGATAATTTTACCGTTTTCTACGACTAACTTTTTAGCACCGTTATTTAATTGTGATTCTACATTTGCAATCGAATCCTGATTATAAAAAACAGAAAAGTCAGTCAGTTCTATGGCCACCGAACGTTTTTTTACATGAGGTTTGACTTCTATGTAGGCAACGTCATAAAAAACAACTTGGTTTTTCTCAATCGCCCGTTTATCAAACACTTCCGGAGGAATGTATTTTAATGCCAGATTGATACCTTTTGTTTTCGCTTCCTCCTGGATATTCGGGAACAGTCCCATTTCAAATTCAAAGGCGAGAATATCAACTTTGGTGATCTTATTTTCAACACATTCTTTAATGACTTCTTCAACAAATAATCGCGAAACCGGAAGGTTAATTGGCCCAATTACTACTATGCGCGCGTTCTTCTTGCCTTGAGCGGTACGAAAGCCGGTAACCGGTTGCGCTTGATATGCACGCAGGATCAATTCTGTAAATTCTTTTTCCCGCTGTTCTATTTGCTTCTGTTTTTCTTCATCGCGTAAATTCGGATTTACGCCAATATAATGCTGACGTTCGTACTTACCTAAGTTCAATATCTCAAAAGCCCGGTAGTCTTTGCCCTCTTTTCTCATCTGCCGCTGAACGGCTATCATTCTTTTTCGAGTTGTGTGTATTGCAAATTTTCCCAAATCAGAACCAATCCATTTACGTCCTAATTTTTCTGCAACTGCAAGAGTAATACCTGAGCCACAGAAAAAATCCGCAACTATATCTCCATCGCTTGATCCTGTTTTTATTATTCTTTCCAACAATGCCCAGGGTTTTTCTGTTGGATATCCCGTTCTCTTTACTCCATCAACTGGAAATCTTTGTGCTATTGCCATTTCCCACCACGACTCAGGAATTTTACCCGGAGGTAAATCGTAATTCTCTCCTATAAATCCTGATCCTTTTAATCCAGCTTTGAAGTTTACTTGTGTTTTTTCGGAATGTTCTTGACGAATTTCTTTGTCCTTAAAAATCCAGTCGTCTTTGTCTTTTGAGTACCAATAAATATTATTGTGTTTACGATTAAATTGACGCATACCAGGAGAGCCGGGACCAGTAAAACACCATATTATTTCATTTTTAATATTCTCTTTACCAAAAAGGTCATCTAAAACAAGTCTTATATACGAATTAACTCTATAGTCACAATGTACAAAAATACTCCCATTTTTTGCTAGTAAACCTCTCATCAAGGACAACCGCTCATAAATCATCGCAATAAAACTATCTGCGCCTTTGCCCCAAGTATCACGATAAGCAATTTGCTCTAATATCCCTGGCTCTTTTGTTAATGTTTCGTCACCTATTTCAATATCCATTGAAAAATCGGCGCCGACGTCAAACGGAGGATCGATATATATTAGTTTTATTCCGCCTTGGGCTTCTATTTCTTCACGGAGGGGGCCGTTTTTGAGGCTTGAGAGGATCAGTTTGTTATCGCCCCAAATGAGCTTGTTTGTCCATCCTTTGATCTGCCGGCCGCGCGGGTCCAAGTCCAGAAGGCTCAACTGTAATTTTGTATCTTCCGGTTTTTCCGCTCTTGGCTCATCAACTTGCTCGATCACCTGAAACGGCAAAACAGTACTCGTAACCTCATCTGTTTTACCATTCCAAACAAGCTCGACCTGTTGCTTCTCGTCAAATAATAAGAAACGATATTTATCCGGCAAAGGCTTACCTTCCGCCAGATATTTATTTATGTCCCGAATTTCACTATCTGTTAATTGCATAAATTTGTTTTCAAATTCTAAAATAATGTTTGTTGTTTTGCCTCATTTTCAGATTTCATTTGAAGTTTTTTCTGAGCTTCCAGTGAATATTGTAATGGTATATAGTCTTGGGTTAATCCCCAATATTTAATATTTCCTTTTTTTTCTTTTTCTTCAATTATTCCACATTCTTTTAGAGGTTTAAAGTAATAA
>JAHIGH010000275.1 GCA_018900295.1 Patescibacteria group bacterium
AGACCGGAGTATCTTTTACTTAGTGGAAGTCAGTTTCCGAAGGGGATTTGGCATTATTTTGTAATTCGTATAAAATATTCGACTACAAATGCTGGTGTTGTGCAAATATGGCATAAACCCGAAGAAGCGACTAATTATAATTTGATATTTACAAGAAATGGGCAAACATGGGCATCGAGCGCTGTAATGACAGATTTACAGTATGGTTATTACAGATCTAAAACTTCATTAATCACTCAGACTTTATATCATGGTCCGATGAAAGTCGGCACAACCTTTGACGATGTAAAATACGGCGGCTCCTCTTCCGACACCGCCCCTCCCACCATCTCCATCACTTGCCCCACCGGCACTCCAACTTATAGTTCCAACACTATCTCTCTCTCCGGCAAAGCTACTGATATTGTTGGAGTAAATTCTGTTACTGTTAAAGACGGTAATGGAAATTGGCAGCCTGTCAAAATCATCGGCGAAGGCTGGGAAGTTTCCAATATCACTCTCTCTTCCGCCAACAGCGGTGTTAATATAATTACAGCCAAAGCCACAGATGCGGCAGGAAACTTTAAAGAAACATCAATTACGGTGACATACAATCCGACGGCGACAAGTAAGCCCGCAATAGGGAATTACGATTATAGTTATTATAGTCCGGTAATTCGTGGACAGCAGAATAAGTCAGAAATTACATGGGATGTTATAGTAAAAAAAATGGGATTAGGAAATATTCGTTCAGGCGTAACGACGGTATATTATGATATGCATGAACAAAAGGATTTTAAAATGACCAATCTGAATTATGTAGAAGGCCGATTTGAGCAAGCAACCATTGACGCCACGAACCATCCAAACTGGGAATATGGAGTTTTTCTTTTATTTGAAGAAGTTATGACTCCTGTCGAGCGAGCGAGATCATTATGGATGCAGGCGACGTTGAATACTTGGACCATTGATGGAACTAAAAATCTTGCCGGAGTTCAAATTAACGCTCTTAAGCCATGGTATATTGCAAAATACGGTTCTTGGAACGAAGCATGGTGGGAAAGTGTAAGAAATACGAATAACTTCAATGATAACATTATAAAGGAATGGAATGATGAATATTCGTTAAGCTTGTATAAGGCATGGGATTTGCATATGCAAAATCTGGGGAAGAAATCCGCTGTAATGGGTTTATTATGGAGGACAATAAATTTTGACAATGGAATGCAGAACAATTATGGGACGAAGACTAAAGCATATATCCTGAACAATTACGATTTATTGATTCAGTATACTTATCCCACCCTAATCGGATGTAACTCAAGAGACTGTACCGATAACTCGGGGTTAATTGCTCAAATAATGCAATCAAAATCGACTGGAAAGGTCGGCTGGCTGCTTACGGCAGAGTGGAGTGATGGCGTAGGTATTCCATGGCTAGAATCAGTTGCAAGCGATGAATTTAATAAGGTTGCTCCATATGCGGATATAATTTTTGCAAGGGGGACTTATAACTGCAGTAATGCAGCAAAAGGATGCACTTCTCCTGCCACTAGTGAATACTATCCTCCCTATCTCATATCTTTTTGGAACTCCTATGCCGGCGCCTCCACCCCTCTCACCTGCGCCGCTCCCACTGATCCTACTGATCCTACTGATCCTATTACCCCGACTCCACTCTATGTAACACCCACGTTATACTGTCTCGGTCTCAGTATCAATAAATGCTTATCACAGCAAATCCTCACTCGGGGACCAACCCAAATACAGACAACCCCGAATATAACCGGGACAACTCCCCCGCAGACACAAAATAATAATTTTCCTATAATTGGAGGAGCGTTCCTCCTGATACCTCTTATTCTTGGTGCAACGATTTATTATTTACAGATTCGCCGGAAACAAAAATAGGCAAACAGGAAATCTTGACAACGCAAATATATTCTGTTGTACTTAAATAAATCACAAATTCTATGAAGCAACGCCTGGATCAATTCAAAAAACACTCTATAACTGCGCGCTTATCTCTTTTCGTAAGCGCACTCCTGCTCGTTACTATCGGAATAACCATCAATAATGCCCGTACAAAACAGGAAGTAAGAACCCGCGCCGCCTCAAATAACTCCTCCGTATACAACACCCCGATCCCAAACTGCTCCCCTCGCCAGGCTTGTTTGGATGCAACCCC
>JAHIGH010000252.1 GCA_018900295.1 Patescibacteria group bacterium
CCATATTGTAACGCAGAATAGCCGGTCAATTTGCCGTCACCGGCGACGACGCGGTGGCAGGGGATGGTTGGTATATGAGGATTGGTTTTCATGCACATCCCGACAGCGCGGGCGGCTTTTGGGCTTCCTGTCATGGCAGTCAGTCAAGTTCTAGAAACCCTGTTTTTTCATTGTCCAGAAAATTTTGTATCGCCTCATTTTTCTTTTGAATAAGCTCAATAATTGTATTCGTTGCTGTATTGCCGGTATGTATACGAATGATTTTTGGCGGATAACCATAAAGAATATTTGTATCATTGAAGTCACTATCCTGCGTTACAATATGGAAACCATGCTCTTTTGCATAGTTCCATATAGTTAAATCGTCTGCTTTGTCTAATTTAAGAAGGCATACATGGCTACTGTTGGGGAAAAGATGCCCTATTTCTTTAATAATTCTGTAGGACAAGTTTTGATCAAAGAGCAATTTATGCATAAAGGGACTTCTTCTCTTTATCCGCGGCGAATTGAAGCGCTGCCTTGATGTCTTTTTCTGTTAATTCGGGAAAGTCCTTTAAAATCTCTTGAGTACTCATACCTGATGCAAGCCATTGCAAAACATCATAGACTGTAATACGCATGCCTCGAATCGTAGGCTGCCCTCCTCTTTTTCCCTTCTCAATTTTGATAATGTTTTTATAATCCATAACTTCAATGAGTGTATCATTAAAAATTGCTAATTTCAATCGGAAGTTGAATTGCTTTGGCGATGCAATGAGGTTGTCGGACGGGTTATTGTGCATTGTTGAGAGCGCGTATGTGAGAATTGGTTGTGCTACAATAAATATAATAAAATGAACGGGGAAAAAATAATATTAGTAGAGGATGATCCTTTTCTTCATAAATTATACAAGGACGTGCTGACTATCGCCGGGTACAATGTTGTATCTGCCAAGGATGGAGAAGAAGGATTAAATACGATAAAAAATAATGTCGATGCAAGTTTGATTTTGCTGGATTTAATGATGCCCAAATTAAACGGGATTGATGTCTTAAAAGAATTAAAAAAAGACCCTGCTACTAAAGACCTTTCTGTTATTGTGCTTACAAACCTAAAAGAGGGGGCTATCATACAAGAAGCCTTGAAATTAGGAGCCAATGCTTATCTATTGAAAGCAGATTATACACCGGCGCAAATTACTGATACGGTGAGGCAATACATTGACCTGAGATATCACCTCAAAAAACAGGAATAACATGGTACAATACAACTATGTTGGTTGATGATGTTATTATTTCTGTCAAAGCCGGCGACGGGGGAAATGGCGCGGTTGCCTTTTTCCCAAATAAAGGCGGGCCGGCGGGAGGTAACGGCGGAAAGGGAGGCGATATTTACCTCATAGGCAGCTCAGATATCGAAGCCCTCTCCCAATTTAAATTTAAAAAAAGCTTACAAGCCCAAAATGGAGAAGGAGGTGGACGAAGCCATAAAGACGGACTCAAAGGTAAAGATTTATATATCAAGGTTCCCGTAGGAACCAGAATCTCCGTCGATAATAGTAAATGGATATATGAAATACAAGACACAAAGACTCCATTTCTCCTGACAAAAGGAGGAATAGGCGGGCGGGGCAATGATGAATTCAAGTCTTCTACTAATCAGGCGCCGCGTATTGCTGAAAATGGGAAACCAGGCCAGGAAAAAATTGTTCATTTACAATTGCGCCTCATTGCCAACATTGGTTTTATAGGTTTGCCAAACGCCGGCAAAAGCAGTTTGCTCGCCAGTCTTACCAATGCCTCTCCCAAAATTGCCGATTATCCATTCACAACTCTTGAACCAAATCTCGGCGTAATACCTGAAAGTAAAATTATTCTAGCTGATATCCCGGGGCTTATCGAAGGCGCAAGCCGCGGCCGGGGACTTGGTATAAAATTTCTCAAACATATAGAAAAGACGCAATTACTTGCTCATTGTATAGACGTAACTATTGATAACCCAGTCGACGCTTATACTACAGTCAGAGCGGAATTTGAAAAATATAATCCCAAACTGCTTGAAAAAAAAGAAATTATAATCTTAACCAAAACAGATCTGATCGATAAAACCGAGCTTAAGAAAAAGATAAAATTACTTCAAAAAAGAAATAAGTCTGTAGAAACGGTTTCAATTCTCGATGATGAAAGCCTTAAGGAATTAAAATTGATATTTGAACAAGCTATTCATAATATAACTCCGGATTAGCGCTCAACTTTCTCCAGTTAACCGGATTGTAGTTAAAATAAGAAGCGGCGGCGATCATCGCTGCGTTATCTGTGCAAAGATTTTTTGGCGGGAAAAATAATTTGGCTCCAATATTTTGCCTTTGCATTTCTGCTTGAAGCGTTTGTCGCAAGCTCTGATTTGAGCTGACTCCTCCTGATAAAACAATTGAGTTTACATGGAAGTCCCCGACCGCTTTTAAAGTTTTTTTAACTAACACATCAACTACAGCCGCTTGTGTGCCAGCCGCGATATCATTGATAGTCTGCTCATCGAGCTTGGTGTCATTCTGAGGCTTAGCCGAAGAATTTCTCGCGCATGCGGGATTCTTTTGAAATAATGGATTCGACAAGCTCACCGCATGGTTAAGAGACTCTTCACGTCGTTCAGGATGACGAAGTGCCAAAACTTCCCGCAGGACTGCTGTTTTTAAACCTGAAAAGGAAAAATCATAAGTTTCTATACCGGAAAGAGGCCTTGGAAAACGGAACCTTTTTGCATTTCCTCGTCTCGCTCTCTGCTCAATTACCGCTCCCGCCGGGTAAGAAAGTCCCAGTAATCTTCCAATCTTATCAAAAGCTTCCCCCGCCGCGTCATCCCGTGTGCCCCCAAGTATACGAATACATCCATGCTTCTCTATATAAAGTAAATCCGTATGCCCTCCTGATGCAACTAAAGCAATCAACGGGAATTTCGGAAGAGATTTATTCGGATTTCGGATTTCGGATTTCGGATTTTCGCGAATGAAATTCGCGTATACATGCCCAAGCATATGATTTACAGGAATGAGGGGCTTTTGCCATGTAAATGAGAGAGTGCGGGCAGTCTCAAGACCTATCAACAGCGGCCCGATCAAGCCAGGGCCATAAGTCACCGCAATTGCGTCTATTGGAGGTTTTGCTGCCTTTTCAAGTGCTTCCCGGAGTACCGGAAGCATAAATTTCAATTGCGCCCGCGCAGCAACTTCGGGAATAATCCCGCCTGTTTTTGCGTGCATCGATAGTGAAGAAACAACAATATTTGCTTTTAAAATGACTTCGTTTCCTTTCCCTTCAACAACAGCAACCGAAGTCTCATCGCAGGAAGTTTCGATACCTAAAATAATCATAACTTTATACCTATTATTTGATTTCAATAGAAACGGTCTCGCCTATTTTGATATTATTTTTTGCAGACTCCCATGCGTTAATTTCCAGTACGCTGTCCGCGATGACATCCGAACCATATTGAGGAGGATTTGAATCTTCGGAAGCAGGAGGCAAATTCTCGTAAACAGCAACTACCTTATTATTTAATATAAATATTATGTCCAAAGGAAATTTCATCCCCTTCATCCAGAAAGAGCGATACGAAGGTTTGTCAAATAGAAAAAGCATCCCTGTGTCCCCGGGCAAACTTCCCCTTCCGCTTAAACCTTGTGTCTGTTCTTTTGAAGTTCTTGCGAGTTCTACCCGAAAAACCGCGGAATTAATAGTGACTGTGGAAGTTGCAGGTTTATTAACTTGGAAAAAAACAATTATAATACTAATTAATAAAATAATTCCGATTAAAACGATTATTTTTTTCATTAAAGTTTTTTTCCCAGGAACTTAACCAACCGACTGGTAGATTGATCACTAATAAAATCGGTCGCCTCAATCATGCGACTATCAATAAGGGCAGCTTGCCGCTTTTTCTGTTTTTTATAGGGATCTCCTGATGTTATCGCGATTATGGCAGGTTTTATTTGAATTATCATACGATCATAATCTGTATCAGCCAAACGCGGAGGAAGCAAAATAACATAATCAACCGATTCAAGCGCACCCAGGATTTTCGCGCGATCCTCCTGGTTATTAATTGGCCTTTTTTTCCCTTTTAATTTTGTAATGCTTTCGTCCGACTCAAGAAAAACAAAAAGGCTGTCCCCGGCTGCTTTCGCCTTCTGGAGAAAAGTAATGTGTCCGATATGAAGAATATCAAAACAACCACCAACCAGAACTATATGTTTCGTTTCTTTATGTAGTTTTTCTGCTATTTGTATAGCTTGTTGTACAGTAACGATTTTTTTCATAACTCAAAACGCAAAAATCAAATCTCAAATCTACAACTCAAAATTCAAAAGTTTTTAATCTTATTAATTTTGCGCTTTGAACTGTGATTTTGCACTTTGCATTTTGATTTTTGAACTTTTTATTCCTTCGTTCCTCTCAAAAATATTGCTTGCCATGGCCGGTAATTAGAAGTAAATTTGTCGTTAAGTATCACCTTGCCATCCTTTTTTACGATTCTGGTAAAATATACACTCGCGCCATTGGCTGCAAAATCAACTTGACGCACCACTCCTTTAAAAAGCACCGGATCATCCTGATAAAGAGGAGGAGGAGCCGGGGTTTCTGATAGAATCACGGGCTGATTGATAATTACTTCCCTATTATCTTTGGTGCTATACAAATCGAAAGTCAGCCGCAAATTAATCGTATCTACGTAACTTTGAATAAGAACATGATTCCCCGTATCGTTTTTAAACTTCAAGTCAACACTTGGTGAATATACTGCCGCATCAATACCGGGACCGGAATCTTGTTCGTAATAACCAACTCTATAAGCGTGCGCGTTTCTTTCTATAATCGGCAATCCCGCGTTGAGTGCTGCACGAAAAAGAGTTGTTGATACCTGGCAAACCCCGCCACCGTCTCCGAGCACAGTCCTGCCATTTTCAATAACATATGCTTGTTTATATCCTGTGAAGCTCGAAACATCTCCAAGGGCTTTATTGAAAGAAAAAACATCTCCCGGAGGAATAAGAATACCGTTCAACCGGCCGGCGGCAAGGGAGATATTATAAATTCTGTTTTCAATTGAATGCTGAAAAAGCGATGTTCCCTCGCCGATAAGTTCGCGAATTCCGAAAGAGTTGACATTGTCATTTGTCACTGCCGGTTTTACTATCACTATCGGAACTTTTCTTGTAATTCTCATCGGCTTATCAATTGTTACCAAGCTCATCATTTTGTCGTATACTTGCTTTTTTAATTTGGGCATGTCTACAGCTTGTCCGTTATGAGATAAAGAAAATGCAGTAACACGGCCGTTCTCAAAGGTAAAGAGCGCGTTAACCGGTGGTATTTCTGTTTCCTTATTAAGTTGAGACAGGAGGCTGTCTAATTTATCAGGAGAATAATGAAAAGACGGGGGCAAATTAATTCCGCTAAAATAAGCGCTAAGAATATGATAAATATTGGATAATTGGTTATCCGACCGCCCAATGAGGAATCCCTGCTGCGCTAAGAGATCCTCATCGTAACCAAAATCAATTTGTTGTCCTGATATTGTCGCGCTAATAGTCGGCGCGCTAAATTCTATAGCGTGCTTACCTAGGGTTAGATTTTTTTGAGAAAAATAATTTTTGATATCACTTTGAGTTTTTCCACCAAAATCAATACCATCTACATAAATACCGGAATAGATAAGATTTTTGTGGCTTTTTTGATAAAATATCAAAAGAAAACTAACGAAAAAGAAGAGGCCAATAATAGCTCCCAAGCCAAACCAAAAAAAACCCTTTAATATTTTATTAAAAATTAATTTATGTTGCGATCCCATTCCTTAAGGTATTATATACCACTACGCTTTGAATTTACAGAATTTGTATATACCTCCGTAGCTTTGCCTCTTCGCCTTATAGGCTTCGAAGGCACAAGTCAAAGTATCGCCGCGCCCTTCCGTAGCTTTAGCGGAGGAGGGTTAGGCATTATACCTTTGCATTTTGAAAGCGTAGGGGTATACTATATTTAGGAAGTATGGAAGAAAATATAATTTTTAATAATCCACCTCAAAATGAAGGAGGAGGCGAGCCTCCTCCGGGTGACGAAGCTCCTGTTGAGGATACGGAATCTGAAATTTCCGATACTCCTACGGGAATAAGAGGAATATTTGCAAAATTAACAAACACTTTGACAAAAAAAATATGCATTGGTGTAGGAGTTGTTGTAGTTCTGATCATTGTCGTAATCCTCATTTTACCCAAACAGTTCAGAGGAAAAGATGTCACATTGGTTTGGTGGGGCTTATGGGAGGACAATGCAGTAATGCAATCTTTAACTGATGATTTTGAGAAACAAAATCCGAGTATAAAAATTAAGTACATCAAACAAGACCCGGAAAAATACCGCGATATACTAATAACAAGAATAAATAATGGCTCCGGTCCTGATATTTTCCGTTATCATAATACATGGGTTCCAATGCTATCAAGTATTTTAGCGCCATTACCACAGGATGTAATCAAGAGTGAGGATTTTAAAAAGGCGTATTACCCGGTCATACAAAATGATCTTACCCAAAACGGAGCCATTTATGGGATTCCTCTCGGAATAGATTCCCTTGCCTTGTTCGTCAACATGAGCTTATTAAAAGCTGCCGATATATCTGTTCCAAAAGATTGGAATCAATTTGTTGACGCTGTAAAAAAAATGACTGTAAAAGATAAAGATACATATGAAATACAAACCGCAGGAACCGCCCTGGGAACCTACGGGAATATTATGCACGCACCCGATATAGTATCTATGATGTTCCTACAACAAGGAGCGGATTTGAAAAAAATAACATTGGAAAAAGATGATCTTAGCGCTGCTTTGGTATTCTATACCGTTTTTGCCAGAGGCGAAGATAGAGTATGGGAAAATCCGCGTGAATTTATCCTTGGCAATTCGCAACTTGCATTCGCGAAAGGACAGTTAGCTATGTATTTTGGTTTTTCATGGGATATTTTTGCAATAGAACAATTAAAAGCAAAAAATAATTTCAAATATGAAATCTATCCTGTACCAGGTCTAGTTGGAGGTAAAAGCCAAACAATCGCAAGTTATTGGGTAGAAGGAGTTTCATCAAAAAGTAAAAATCAGACAGAAGCAATGCTATTCATGCATTACTTAACCCAGAAAGCTACCCTGGAAAAATTTTATACGGAAGCTTCAAAAACACGCCTTTTCGGAGAACCATACCCGCGTGTAGACATGGCGGATAAACTAAAAGACAATTCCCTCGTATACCCATTTATTTCTCAACTTAATAACGCAGGATCGTCGTATTTCGCAAGCGATACTCATGATGGAGATACAGGTTTGAATCAGAGAGCAAATACCTATCTTGAAAATGCAATTAACGCCATAGTAAATAATAACAGCTCTGTAGATTCGGAAGTTACCGGGCTTCAAGAAGGAGTAGGGGTGATTCTAAAAGAAAATGGAATTCAATAACCATCAAAAGGCGTTGCTTTATACACTTTTATATAGCGATATTTTTAATTTTCCACTAACGGAAGAAGAATTATGGCTGGACCTCATGAATGAAAAAAAAATTGACATGGATACTTTAAGAAAAACCATAAAAAGTTTATCAAAATTTATATCTTACAAAAATGGATTTTTCTGCTTAGCAGGGAAAGAGAAAATAATTAATAAAAGGAGAAAAAGAATAAAAATTGCTCAAAAAAAAATCGAAATTGCCATATCGGTAGGCAGATGCCTTTCTTATATTCCAACAATTTTATTCGTTGGTATCAGCGGAAGACTTAGCCATATTGATGCTGATCGCGATGATGATATTGATATTTTTATTATCACCAAAAAAAATACCATTTGGTCAACCAGATTATTTCTGCTTGCCGTATTGGAATTGATGAGAGTGAGAAGGATCCGGAATGATAAAAACCCGAGGGATAAAATCTGCCCAAATCTTATCATTGAGGAATCTGCCCTCGCTTGGCCGATGGACAAACGTGATTTATACACGGCGCATGAAATTGTTCATATAATTCCTCTTTTCACTAGAAATAATATATTTCAGGAATTTCTGGCAGAAAACAAATGGATAAGTAAATTTTATCCGAATAGAGAAGGATTTTGTCTCCAAGAGCAATATATAGAAAAGCCAAAAACGTATATTATTATTAAAACACTATGCTTTCTCTTAACACTTCCATTTTTTGAATACATATTTGATAAACTACAAAGAATATATATGAAAAAGGGGAGGAAAAGTGAGGTTGTTTTATCAAATTTTCTTGCTTTTCACCCCTATGATTACCGACAGGAAATACTAGGTAATTTCTCCTCAAAAATAAAACAGTATGGGTTATTGACAAATGGATAAATATTAACTATACTGGCCTGGATTTTATATATGGATAAAAAAATATACTTAACAAAAAAGGGGCTGGAAGAACTCAAAAAAGAGCATGATGAATTAATTAAAACCAAAAGGCCGCAAACAGTAGGCCGCTTAGCGACCGCGCGTGATATGGGAGACCTCGCTGAAAACGCTGAATATACGGCAGCCCGTGATGAATTGGGTTTTATTGACGGTAGAATTGACGAGCTCGAGGATTTAGTGAAAAACGCGACAATTATCGCAGAAAA
>JAHIGH010000253.1 GCA_018900295.1 Patescibacteria group bacterium
ATCCCCGGTATCCAAAACAACGCTGGTAATAGCAGCGGATTTGAACTTCCGGGCAAGCCGGATGAAATCATCATATTCATCTTCTTTTATATTTGTTTCAATACTGTCATTCACCACGTCAATCAAATTCAAAGCCTTGACGGGATTGAGAAGTGCATCCAGTGAGAAAATTTTATCTTTGAAAGCGGCGATTACTTTCTCCTGTCTTTTTGACCTGGCGAAATCCGATCCTTCCTCACCGATTGCATGGCGGGAACGGACATATTTAAGCGCTGTTATCCCGTCCATTTGAGTGAGTCCGGCGTCAAAATGCAGATGTTCGAAGCGGCAGGGGAATAGATCAAGTATACTCGCGCTCCCCGTAGCAATCTGCGCTGAAAACGTTGCGATTTTCGTGTCTTCGTGTCCGCAGAGATCATTCTCGCGTCCGGTGAGGGGATATGCAAAATCATCAAATGCGTTATCAACGTCAATATCCAAACTCCCAACCATGTCTACCGCCTTAACAAAACCATTAAAATCAATTTTCAAAGCATAATCAATTTGTTGTCCTGTAACCTTTTCTACGGTAGCACGAGCGAGAAGCAAGCCTTTCCCTTTTTGTTTTTCTTCGCCATTTACGTAAGCGGAATTAATTTTGGCTTCAAGCTCGGGTATCCAAATATCCCGCGGGATAGAAACAAGCACCACCTTCTTGGTATTTGGATCAATGTTCGCGTAAATTATTGTATCTGTAAGGTCAGGGCCTTCATGCGTCCCCCCGCCAATACCAAGAAGAAGCAGGTTGATCCTTTTTTGTTCGGACTGTTTCAGTTCGATTTTATTGTTCGTTACCACCGCGACACCGATTGAAAGATATTTCCAGGTTTTTATCCCCGCCAGCCCTATTACTACAAGCAAAAAAACTAACATTGCAAATATTACTCTTTTTCTTGTTTTTACTTTTCTCGCAGACATAGTAACTATATAACTTATATTACGCAAACTTGTTTCTGATAAGCCCGAAAGGGCGCATCCAGAATCAGATTCTGGACAAGCCAGAAACTTATACTGCGTAACGTGAGTTATTTAAAAATTTTTCATTGAAAATTTAATAATTGAAAATTCATTGAAAATTGCGACGCTTTGAAAAAGCTAGTCCCCTTGTGGGAAAAATTTAAAACTTTTTAGGCGTTCTTAATAAGTGCAGTGAATTTGAGTACGTCAAGACTTGCCCCTCCGACCAGTACCCCGCTTATGTGTGCCATTTCTACAAAGCTGCGAATATTATCCTGTGTAACACTGCCCCCATAGAAAATAGAAGCAATATGTGGATATTTTTCTTTGACAATTTTTGCTACTCTTTCTGCATTTTCAGGAGTGTCCGGGTTGCCCGTTCCGATTGCCGTTGGAGGCTCGTATGCTACCAATATAACGCCCTTAGGCACAGGAGTAGTCTCATTTTGAATACAATAAATAGGTGTCAAGTCAACCGCCATTGCCTTCTTCGCCTTTTCCGAAAGTATTTCCTCAGTTTCGCCAAAATTATTTCTCCGCTCAGAGTGGCCTATGATAACATAATCGGCAAATTCCTTTATCTGTTTTGCGTTTATCTCCCCAGTATACGCCCCCGCGTCAAAAGGCGATAAATTCTGCGCTCCAAGTTTAAAAAGTAATTTTTTCTTTTCAATCAAAGCCTTCATCCCTGACAATAGCGTAAACGGTGGACAAATAATTATCTCCTTATTCGTAATTCGTAATTCGTAATTCGTAATTTCTTTAAGCCAACTCTTGGCTTCGGCGTTTGTCTTATTCGACTTCCAGTTTGCGACGAGAAATAGTTTCTTCATATGGTAAAATTCATTATACCCTATGACAGATATATTACTCAAGGATCTCAATCCTGATCAACAAAAAGCCGTTTTACAAACAGACGGGCCGATTATAATACTCGCCGGCGCCGGAAGCGGTAAAACCCGTGTTCTAACACAAAAAGTAGCCTATTTAATGCTAGAAAAAAAAATTCCTCCGGAATCTATTTTGTGTATCACATTCACCAATAAAGCCGCGAGCGAAATGAAAGAACGAATTGCGAAGCCTCTGACAACCTCGCCATGGGTTTCAACCTTCCACTCGCTTTGCGCAAGAATCCTCCGTGTCGATGGAAAATATATCGGATTCACGCCAAAATTTACTATTTATGATACTCAGGATCAGTTAGAAGCCATCAAGCAAGCGATGGGCCGGCTTTCAATTTCTATCAAAGATTTCAAGCCCGGCTCCGTACACGCAACCATCTCTCAGGCCAAGAACGAGCTCATTACTGCAGATGAGTATCCGGCCTTTGCTAGGGGGTATTTTCAAGAAACCGTAGCCAAAATTTATTCCGTTTATCAGACAATTTTGAAAGAATGCGATGCTCTGGATTTTGACGATCTGATACTACAGGTAATAAGGCTTTTTAAAGAAAACGATCAAGTACTCAAAAAATATCAGCACAGGTTTGAATATCTTTTGATAGACGAATACCAGGATACAAATAGGGCGCAGTATATGTTGACCCGCTTTTTAAGCGCGAAGTATCAAAATATTTGTGTGGTAGGAGACTTCAGTCAAAGTATTTATTCCTGGAGGGGGGCAGATTATCGCAATTTCATGCGGTTTAAAGATGACTACAAGGGTACATTGACGTTCTCGTTGGAAAGAAATTACCGATCAACACAAAGAATTCTTGACGGCGCGACTACTATTGTTTCCAAGAACAAATCCCATCCGGTACTAAAGCTTTGGACCAAGAATCCGCAGGGCGAGGAAATTGAAGTTTACGAAGCGGGGAGTGAACAGGACGAAGCTGAATTTATAATACGCAAAATTATTGAGCTGGATATAAAAAATCTTCATGAAGTAGCTGTTCTCTACCGTACCAACGCCCAGTCGCGTGTACTGGAGGAGGTATTACTCCATCACGGCGTTCCATACCTTCTTATAGGTGGTATTCGCTTTTACGAACGGAAAGAAATTAAAGATGTACTTTCTTACCTCCGCCTTATTTCCAATCCAAAAGACACGATTTCATATAAACGTGCGGAAAAAATCGGCAAAGGCAGACTCACGAAGTTTCTGGAATATCAGAAAACCCTCCCCAACTTCTCAAAAACCCCTCCTAACCTCCCCTTATCAGTGGAGGAAGTTAAAGACTCCCTCCCTGACAAGGGAGGGCTGGGGAGGGTTTGGGGGGAGTCAGAGGGGGTTTATATAAAAACAATTGAACTCTTGGACGCTGTACTTCAGGTAACAGGATATCTTGATTTGTACGATGAGAAAATCGAGAAAGATCG
>JAHIGH010000254.1 GCA_018900295.1 Patescibacteria group bacterium
AGACTCTACCAAAAAAATCATCACCAAAAAAACAGGCAGTGAAATGGCTTTTATAACAATCAGCAATGAAAGGGGAATAAACATTGAATGTATAGTTTTTCCAAAAGTATTCGAGCGTTGTAAAAGCCTTCTTCTTAACGATACGGTAATCATAATCGAAGGCCGCCTGGATAACAAAATGGACAAAATGATCATCATCGTTGAAACGATCAGTCCCGCAAAAAACATTGTCGGATGATGTTTTCTGTATTTATTGTTAAATTGTTGAGTTGGATATTGACTTATATGAGCTTACCAAGTAAAATTAATCTTTGTAATAAATAAATAATATATGTCAGCAGGATTTGCTCCGGAAACTATAATAAATATTGGTTCATTTCCAATAACTAACACCATATTAAATACATTATTCGTTGACGCAGTTATAATAGGAGGGGTTTTTTACCTGAATAAACGTATCAAAAAAATTCCCGGCTTTTTCCAAAATATCACGGAGATGCTTATACAAACTTTCTACGATATAACAGAAACAATTTCAGGCAGTAATGCAAAAAAGATTTTCCCTTTCTTCATGAGCTTCTTCATATTTATACTTATCGCGAATTGGTCAGGATTGATCCCCGGAAATGGAGCTATCGGATTGAAGGGGAAAGAAGGCGGACATCTTATACCTATTTTCCGTAACGCAACAAGCGACCTGAATGTGACGCTTGCCCTCGCGTTAATTTCTGTTTTCGCTACCCATGTCTTGAGCCTGAAAGCAATAGGTTTAAAAGACTATTTATCCCGCTTCTTTTCATTCAATCCGATTAATTTATTTGTAGGGATTTTGGAAATCATTTCGGAAATTACAAAAATCATCTCGCTTTCTTTCCGTCTTTTTGGTAATATATTTGCGGGAGAAATAGTTTTGATAACAATCGGCTCTCTCTTTGCTTTTATATTTCCTCTCCCTTTTATAGCCCTGGAAATTATTGTTGGACTGGTACAGGCTTTAGTATTTTCTATGTTAACAATGGTATTTATGACAATACTAATGACGCCGCATCATCAGGAGGCACATGCGTAAAAAAAATAAATAAATTGGAGGAGGTGATATTATATGGAAATTAGCTTATCAGGAGGTATTATTATAGCAATCGGAGGTACTTTGCCGGCTTTGGCAGTAGGTTTAATAGGCGCAAAAGCGATGGAGGCTATAGGTAGAAATCCGGATGCGCAAGGAAAAATTCTTCCGGCGATGTTACTGGCTATGGCATTCGCTGAAGCAATAGCTATATATTCACTTATCTTAGCTTTTATTAAATAATTTATCTTACGCAAAATGTTATTGTTCGAGCGTAGCGATAGCGAAGTCGAGAACTTATCGATGAAGGCTGGCGGCCATACTCGAAAAATATATTGCGTAACATAAATAATTTATGGAAATACTTAACGATTTTGGGATAAATTGGATGTTGATGGTAGCGCAAATAATCAATTTTTTGATTATTTTATACGTGTTAAAAAGATTTCTATATAAACCAATATTTGGCGTAATAAAAAAGCGGGAACAATCTATTACGGAAGGACTGAAGCATGCTGAGGACGCAAGGATACTTTTAGAAAAAACTGCTGCCAAAGAAAAGGACATATTAAAGAAAGCGCAGGAGGAATCAAAAAAGCTTTTAGAAGAAACAAAAAAACAGAGGGATGAGATATTTAAATCGACTGAAGTATTGGCGCAAAAAAGGGCAGGACAAATACTTGAGGAAGCCAAAAAACAGATAACTTTTGAGACAAATAAGGCAAAAAAAGAATTATCTTTACAAGTCAGCGGGTTAGCAGTGGAATTCATACAAAGCTCAGTCGGAGAACTTTTCAGTAAAGAAGACCAGGATATGATAGTCAACAATGCAATTACCAAAATAAGAAGACGCGTCGATTAATATGGATAAAAAATTAATTAAAAAGCTGGCAAAAGCAAGTTATATCGGTAATCAAATAGATGAAAAAAGTGTGAATAGGATAGTACCAAATTTAAACAGAAAACAATTAAAAGAATATATTAAAGCTCTAAAAAACCTGGAAAATAAATTTACAGTATATATTGATTACTCAAATGAATTAAGGGAAAATAATAAAAAAGAGATTGTCGGCTTATTTCCGAATAAGAAAGTTTATTTCAAAAAAAATGCGGATCTTATTATGGGTATAAAAATTAGAGAAAATGATATTGTTCGAAATATAAATTTAAAGAATTCGCTTAAACAAATAACCGAATACTTTGAGAAATACATATGATAGATAGTCAAAGCGTAATTAAAAATTTAGAAAATCGCTTAAAAAATTTTTCTCAGGATAAATCAAAAGAAAATATTGGAATAGTTGAGACTAACCAGGACGGCGTTATTTCATGTTCGGGATTATCACAAGCCGGCATGGGAGAAATTGTAGATTTTGAAAAAGGCGGAAATGGAGTTGTTTTCAATCTGGACGAAGATAGCGTATCTATTATTTTATTGGACGTGAATTTAACAATAAAAGAAGGAGATATAGTTAAAAGGACAGGCAAAATTCTTTCAATCATGGCTTCGGAAGATCTTCTCGGCCGGGTAGTGACTCCCCTTGGCAAGCCTCTTGACGGCAAAGCAAATATAACCAAAGGCAAGGAAATGCCGCTTGAACGGATTGCGGCAGGAGTAGTACAAAGAGAACCGGTGAATACACCTTTAAAAACCGGTGTAAAGTCAATCGACGCTACTATCCCGATAGGACGTGGACAAAGGGAACTAATTATAGGAGATCGTGGATTGGGGAAAACAGCGATTGCGATAGACACTATTATAAATCAAAGACTATTCCAACCCGGCAATAAAGAGAACAAACAAAAATTAAAACCGGTTATTTGTATCTATGTAGCCATAGGACAGAAGGATAGTTCAATCGCTCAAATCGTAAATAGGCTGAAAGAAGAGCAAGCGCTGGATTATACCATCGTCGTCTCGGCAAGCTCATCTGCGCCGGCTGCTCTTCAATATCTCGCTCCGTATGGAGGCTCTGCAATTGCAGAATACTTCATGGAAAAAGGCGCGGACGTTCTTATAGTCTATGATGATTTGACCAAACATGCATGGGCATACCGTCAAATTTCTCTGGTACTCAGACGGCCGGCAGGTCGTGAAGCATACCCCGGAGATATTTTCTATCTTCATAGCAGGCTTCTGGAGAGAGCAGTAAGGCTAAATGAGAAAAACGGAGGAGGGTCAATTACAGCTCTTCCGATTATTGAAACGCAGGCCGGAGATATTTCCGCTTATATTCCGACAAATGTCATTTCTATAACCGACGGACAGATATTCCTGGAAGCAAACTTATTTAATATTGGTATAAGGCCGGCAATCAACGCAGGTAATTCGGTATCAAGGGTAGGAGGATCTGCGCAAACAGGGGCGATAAAATCTGTTGCGGGCAAAATGCGTCTGGACCTCGCGCAATATAGGGAATTAGCCGCATTCGCACAATTCGGCAGCGAGCTTGATCCTGCAACCCAAAAACAGCTGGACCGAGGGCAAAGGCTAACCGAAATTCTCAAGCAACCGCAATATAAACCTTTCTCAGAAGCGGAAGAAATTTTAAGCATTTGGTCTGTAACCAGCGGTAACCTTGATGATATTCCGGCAAATACTGTAACACGATTCGAAACAGAATTTATTGAATATGTACGAACCCATGAACGTAAAGTAATGGATGAATTATCAGATGGAAAGAAACTCGATGAAAAAAAGATAAAAATGCTCGATAAAATGATAAAAGATTTTAAAAAAAAATTTAGTATCTAAATTATGGCAACAGTAATTTCATTAAAAAGAAGAATGAAGGCGGCACAAAATGTATCTAAAACTACAAAGGCCATGCAGATGATTTCGGCATCGAAATTAAAAAAGGCGCAATATGCGGCTTTATCTACCAGACCTTATGTTCAGGAACTTGATTTGATGACTAAAAATATTATCAATGCGATAGATAAAATATCTTTTAATCATCCGTATCTGAAGTCTCGTAAAACAACCGGAAAAACTCTTCTCATTATTCTGGCGCCGGATAAGGGTCTTTGCGGAGGTCTGGTTTCAAATTTACTGCGCGAGCAGATAGCATATCATAAAAAAAACCCTGATAATTCATTTTATATTCCGATAGGTAAAAAAATTGAAGGATATGTCGCGCGATTGAGCAAAGATGTCATAGCTACATTCCGTTTTGGAGTAACCAACCCAACTTTTGATGTTATTGCCCCGATTATGAAAATTATTGATGAATATTATTTAGGCGGTAAGGTTGACGGTGTGAAAGTTCTATTCACGGATTTTAGGAGTTTTTTCTCACAAATACCGACCATAGCAACTCTTCTTCCTATAGAATTGCCTGTAGAAGTTGCAAAGGGAAAGCAGTCGTGCTTTTACGTATTTGAACCGGAAGCGTCGGAAATACTTCCTGATTTATTACGTCATCATGTAGAGATGACTTTCTATCATTTCTTTCTGGAAAGCTTCGTGTCCGAGCAAGCCGGCAGGATGATTGCTATGCAGAACGCGACAACCAACGCAAATGATATAATCGAAGACCTGCGGCTGGAATATAATAAGACAAGGCAAGCAAAAATAACTAGCGAATTACTTGATATTACAGGCGCGGCAATAGCAGCAGCATAAACATTACACATTGTCATTCCCGCGAAGGCGGGCGACAGCACGAAGTGCATAGCACCCTTGTGGTGAATCCAGTAAAATAATAACGACATTATATGATAGAAAAGAATAACAAAAAAACAAATAAAGAAGGAATAATTGTACGGGTCGCGGGGCCTGTCGTAGATATTTATTTTGAAGATGAAGTACCAAATATTTACGAAGCCTTACTACTTACGATGCCTGATGGGAAAGAATTAACGCTGGAAGTTCAATTCCAAATTGGTGACAGGGAAGTTCGTGCTTTAGCTTTCGGATCCACAGACGGCTTGGCTAGAGGTACAAAAGTGAAAAGAACTTTTGATCCGATCAAAGTACCTGTAGGAGAAAAAACCCTGGGAAGAATATTCAACGTATTAGGTAAGACGATCGACGGACATGATTTTGATACCAAAGGCGTAGAATTTCATCCAATCCACAAAGAAGCACCCAAGCTTACCGACCAGCAAACATTCCCGCAAGTTCTTGAAACAGGAATTAAAGTTATTGATCTTATTTCACCTTTTACCAAGGGAGGCAAAATCGGAATCTTCGGAGGAGCAGGGGTAGGAAAAACAGTTATTGTTAAAGAGCTTATCAGAAATATCGCTACAGAACACAAGGGACACTCTGTATTTGCCGGAGTTGGAGAAAGAACAAGGGAAGGAACTGACTTGTGGCTCGAAATGGTTGAAGCAAAAGTTATGGATAAGACAGTCATGGTATACGGGCAAATGAATGAGCCTCCGGCCAATAGACTTCGTGTAGCTCTTACAGCTTTATCTATGGCAGAATATTTCCGTGATGAAAAAAAAGAGGATGTGCTACTATTTATTGATAATGTATTCCGTTTCGCACAGGCAGGCAGCGAGGTATCGGCGCTTTTAGGGCGTGTTCCATCAGCTGTCGGATATCAACCGACTCTGGCTTCGGAAATCGGACAGTTACAGGAGCGTATCACATCAACCAAAAAGGGATCTATTACCTCACTGCAGGCTGTTTATGTACCAGCGGATGATTATACGGATCCCGCACCGGCTACAATCTTCGCACATTTAGACGCAACAATAACTCTGGAGCGCTCTATTGCAGAGCAAGGAATTTATCCTGCAGTTGACCCTCTTACTTCAACATCAAGGATATTAGATGCTTCTATAGTCGGACAAGAGCATTATGATGTAGCACGCGGTATACAACGGGTACTCCAGCGATATAAGGACCTGCAGGATATTATCGCTATTTTAGGTATTGATGAGCTGTCAGACGATGATAAATTAACCGTATCAAGAGCACGAAAAATACAAAGATTTCTCAGCCAGCCTATGTTCGTTGCTGAAATATTTACCGGACAAGCAGGAAAATATGTAAAGATAGATGAGACTGTTAAAGGATTTAAAGAAATTCTTGAAGGTAAATATGATGATCTCTCCGAGCAGGCATTTTATATGGTTGGAACAATTGAAGAAGCTGTGGAAAAAGCAAAAAAAGCCAACTAGGTTAAATAGTTTATGCATCTTGACGTCATAACACCCGATAAAAAAGTTCTAAGTGAAGAAATAGATGGATTATCCGTCAACACCCCAAATGGTCATATAGGTATTCTTCCAAACCACGTACATTTAGTAACCAAAGTAATACCGGGTGAGATGATTATTAAGATCAAGGGCAAAGAAAGATATTATGCAATTACAGGAGGATTTCTTGAAGTAAATGAAAATAAGGTGACAATTCTTGCGGACTACGCGGTGCAATCTGAACAAATTGAGGTTGAAAAGGCATTGGAAGCAAAAAAAAGAGCGGAGGAGATCCTGAAAAAAACAAAAGAAAAAGTGAGCGACAGAGATTTCGCCCTCGCACAGGCAGAATTAAGACGGGCTGTTATGGAACTGCGCGTAGCTAATAGAAGGAGAAGGGTTAGATCCTTACCACCGCAAGGGTGAAAGGTTGCACTAATTAAGCCAAAAAATCACTTATTAGGAAAAAGATAATCTGGTGTTATTCCTTTTTTTAATAAATAGTCAGTAAAATCATTTTCACTACCTGATGAAAGAATTAACTTCATATATATTAATTCATTATTATTTTTTTCTCTTTCAATCTTATTCCATAATTCATCGAGTGAATAACGCAAGTCCATTTGGGAGATATAAATAGCCTCCTGATGTTTAGCTCGGTTATATTTAATTTGCTTTTTTGGACAAAAAAGCAATGGACATCCCCATGGTTTTCCATTTTTAAGAGCATCCTTCATTTTATCAAGAATTTTACCAACAGGAATTGTTTGTAATGTTTTACCAGTAACGGAAGAGTCACATATCCAAAGAGCACCATCATCATTACGATTCTCATTAGAAAAGTAAAGAGCAACATCGCTTGATTTTGTCCAATCAATAATATTTGTTCCTTTAACTTCAGGATGATCTTCTCTTGGATCTTGTTGTATAATTTTCATTAATTCAAACCAGGAATCAATTCCATGTGTTTCAGATAATTTTTCTAATTCATCGCTTGGCCTTGCCAATATACCAAATTTGAATAAATAGAACCAAGCAATAGCATTATTATATTCTTCTGAATTACGAATATAGTCATTTGGATGAGTAAATTTTGGTATTTTTAATATTTCCTTTTTAAAATATCGAATAAATGTCGAGTCAAGTTTCCAGTTCGCAGATTTATGTCCACGATAAAGAAGTGCCGAATTATCATTTTTATTGTGTTTTATGTTATTTAATTCATCGCTGAATGTATTAAAATCTTTAGGTCTCCATGTATGTTGATTTATAACATAAGTAGTTGAATGAGTGGGTGAGATACATTTCATAGATTTTTGACTTTATATTCGTAATCGAATTATATACTCCTCTACTTTCAAAACGCAAATTGATATAAATGCTTACAATCTGTTATTGCGAGAATCCGCCGTAATTAAAAAATGTGTTGGTAAATTAGTCCTCTTTAAATTTCTTCCAGGGTAATCGTAAATAATTGTCATTCCCCTGGACAAGGGAATCCAGAAGACAAGGGAACACTTCGGATCATACAGAATAGTACAGGACTAACCATATAATCTCGCTACACGAAATAGAAAGAATTTTACATCTTGGCACTTCTCATTAACGTTCTGTCCTGACTTCGCCAACCCCTAATTTTTGAGGTTTTTTGTGCCTAGATTTTTATTGTTTGGGTCACTTACGCTAGAATCAGAATGTGTTTGTACGAAAGGATAAAAATTCTGCAGGAAATATTGCTTTTCAGGTAATGAAAA
>JAHIGH010000255.1 GCA_018900295.1 Patescibacteria group bacterium
CGCCCCTTCAGGATTAGTCAGCTCCCGTTCCGAAAGTCCCTCAACAAGCTTCTCCTCTTTCACTAATTTCAACAATATTTTCGGTCCTAATATCATAATAATTATCTAAAAACTTTACTCCCAACTGTTATTTTCAACATAATTATTCTCCCCTTTTGACTTGATGACTTGACGACTTGATGACTTCTACAATCTCCTCCGTCACTTCCTCCACCCTCTTCGTCGCATCAATTATTGTAAATTCCTTTGGAAACTCCCGCAACAACCACTGATATCCCTTAATAGTCTTCTCAAGTTTTTCCTTATCTTCATAAATTTCCTTTTCTTCGCTCGTTTTATCAATTCGTTGTATTGCGACATCAAGAGGAATATCCAAATAAAAAGTATTATCGGGAACAATAAATTGATGATACATAGACAAAATACTTTGAGCAGCCAACAAATACTCTATTGTATTTTCGTCAAGCTGGGACTTTCTATCTAACAAACCATAAGGAATTGCTGACCAAAAACATCGATCCGATATAACCACCTTTCCTGCTTGCAAAGAAGGAATAACTAATTCTTCGTGATGCATCTCTCGATCCGCGCTAAAAAGATATTGAAAAGCAACAGGGGGAATCTGTGTTTTGCCGTGTAAGATTTTCTGAATCAATTCCCCTATTATTCCTTCTTGTTTTCTGGGCTCTCGAGTCTTTATTACTCCCCTGCCTCGTTTTTGAAAATAATTATACAACTTCTGTAACTGAGTTGTTTTTCCGCTGCCGTCTATTCCTTCAAGCGCAATATATAGACCTTTATAAGAATTTCTCCGTAAATCAATATCAAATTCAACATGATACTTCATAACTTCACTACTATTCCCTATGCCCTATCCCCTTACTTCTCCTCATGCATCCTGCTTTCTCCAGGCCCCTTCTGTCCGATATACTTCGCGTGCTTCTTTTTATAATAAGGTATCTCGGCAGAACTGCTCAGTTGCTCAAAAGAAACCGAACAAATCCGCATACCGGGATAAAGCGCTACAGGTAATTTACCCATATTCGCTATTTCAAGAGTTATCTTCCCTCGAAATCCGCATTCTATACTCGCGGCTGTCGAATGAATAATTATCCCGAGCCTTCCGATACTCGATCTTCCTTCGAGCCTTCCGGTTAAATTATCCGGTACCTCAATATGTTCGATAGTCACACCCAAAACAAAATCACCGGGATGAATAATAAAAGGCTTTTTATCAACAACAACTATTTCCCGCGTCACTTCAGCACCAATTTCTTTTTTAAACGGATCTATAAAGGCATAACTGCTGTATTCAAAAACCCGGAATTTGTTTCCAAGCCTCAAATCAATAGAACAAGATCCGAGCTGGGTCGAAAGATCGAGTCGGGGCGCAATAATTATTTGTTTGGATTCAAGAGCTTTTCTAATATCTCTATCAGACAAAACCATATTAGAAGTTTATCAGAACCATTAACTTTTAACAATTGATAAAAAAAACCCAAAAACCCTTGACACAAAATATATTCTTATATACGATAAATATACTAACGTGTTAATAAATAAAAAAATACTTATCCCTATTTCAATCGCGGCCATCCTGTTGACATCATTTTTAACACAACACAAACAAGAAATACAAAGCCAGGCAAATGCCTCAACTACTGTCTCATTTGCTCCGATAGTTGCAACAATAACACCAATACCAACCCTTATTACATCAACAACTCTCAAATTTAATATACTATTGCATGGTATCGGATCAGCCGGAGACAATCCCAATTCAGCCTCAAACCTGAGCAACAAAAATCCTCTTCATCCCCAAAGAAATTTTGAAATAGTTATAACCAACAGCAGCAATGAAATAATAAAAAACACATCTGGTTCAATCGTTTATAATACCGGTCAAGGAAATTTTATAGGCATAATTGATCTCGGCCAGACATTTATAACAGGAGATTACAATATAAAAATAAAATCTGACAAATATCTTAAAAAATTGATATCCGGTATAATAAAAATAGAAGCAGGAAAAGAAAATAATACCCCCCAAACAACCCTGGTTGCCGGTGATATAAAAACAGACAATATACTCAACATTCTGGACTACAATATATTATTGGACTGCGGATATGGCGCGATCGATCCTTTACCCCTCGGTGATCCCAATGCTGTCTACAATTCAAACAATTGCAAAACACATGAGCCACACAGAACCAATATTGACCTCGAAGACAATGGAATCATAAACAGCGCGGACTACAATCTCTTTTTAAGAGAACTCTCTGTACAAAATGAAGATTAAATGCTTATAATAAAAGTATGCAAAAATATATTAATAAGAAAAAGGCTATATTATTAGTAGCAGTTTTAGCGGTATATGCCGTAATAATTACCCCGTTATTGGTGATAAACCTTCAAAATAAACAAGAGCTGCGAGGTAAAGCGCAAACCTCAACAACACCGACACCGGTTCCAATTTGCGGAAACGTACCCACCGACATCATGCTCATCATTGACCGCTCTGGCAGTATGAGTGAAGTAAATAAAATAACCGAAACCAAACAGGCTGCAAAGAGCTTCATAGACGTTATTGCGCAGGATAGTAGAAATAGGATTGGCCTGGTCTCATTTTCCAACACAGCGACCCTCGACAATGGTTTAACAAACAATTTTACTTCGGTTAAAACCAAAATAGATACATTATCCTCAAACGGATATACCTGTCACGAATGCGCCGTAATAAAAGCAGATCAAGAAATTGCCGCGAATGGCAGAGCCGGTATTAAAAAAGTTGTTATCATACTCACAGACGGAATGGCGAATTATATTATCGGAGGTACCCAAAAAGTTGATACGTCAATTGCAGAAACAAAAGCACTAACCGCTGTTACAAATGGTTTTAACGTTAGCAAGACCGTCTTTTTCACCATCGGATTCGGTGTCGAGGGAAGTAGCAGCAGTGACGGATACAACCGTGCATTCCTGGAAAAGATTGCCACACTAACCGGAGGCAAACACTACTACCCGGCTCCGGACGAACTGCAAGTAGTATATCAGGAAATATCTGAGCTGATTGGGAAAGGGCTTCTCGGAGGATTTATCTTCAATGATATAAATAGCAATGGAGTCTTCGATACAAACGAACCCAAGCTAAGCGGTTGGAATGTCCAGCTTATATCCGGAAGCAACACACAAGCTTTCATGACCGATGCAACCGGCTCCTACAGTATAACCGGTCTTTGCGACGGAAATTATCAGCTCAAAGAAATACTCCAATCCGGCTGGCAGCAAACACTCCCGACCGATCTCAATGGCTATCCTATAACCATCACCAACGGCAATTCATTCACAGATAAAAATTTCGGAAATATGATTGCCCCCACAGCCACTCCTACACTCACGCCTACACCAACTCCGGTACCCACAAATACACCCACTCCAACGCCCACGCCTATGCCCACTGCTACGCCAATCTCGACTTCAACGCCAACTCCGCTGCCAACCCCTGCTACCACCTTTTTGGATTTAACAGTCTATCAACACGGTATTTGGAACAGCGGCGATAACACTAATCCTACAGACACAAACCTAAGCAACAAAAACCCGATACACTCGACAATTGAAGCTGATCTGGAACTTTTCAACACTAACAATCAACTCATTGGAA
>JAHIGH010000269.1 GCA_018900295.1 Patescibacteria group bacterium
ATTTCATCTGCTGAAATTATATATGCCATATTATTTATCAAATGTAATAAAATAATTATATTCTTTATTTATCAATTTGCAATAAATAATTTTTTTCATTGCTTGACATTTTGTTTCTTTTTACTCTAATATAAGATTATATGGATCAAAACTCCAGTGATCAAAGTGCAAGTGATATTTCAATTCCGGTACCGGTTTCAGTCGAGACACCTAGTATACCAGAGCCTACTCTTACATCTACTCCTACACCAAGTCCGGTAATTACAGATACAGTTGCGGTTTCAACACCGAATTTTGTATCAAACGCAACTTCCAACACTATTACATCCGAGTACAAGGATAAGGTTTATAAGGAGTTGGTGCAAGTTACGCTTGAGGGGCTTGATACGGGCAAGATTACCGTAGAGCAATCAAAAGAGATAGCGCAGTTTGTTTTGGATCATCTAGATGCCGTCAATACTCAAGTGGAGTTAAGTACTTTCTTGCAAGAGTTAGCAAATAAATGGTCTGTTTTTCAATCCGTTTCATTGAAATTGCAGGAGGAAGGTTTTAAAGATGAAAAAATTAAAGAGGTGCAGGAAAATATTAATCAAATAAATAATCAATAACTATCATATGTCAGAAGCAGTACAACCTAAGCCACAAGAAGTAAAGATTACTCCAATTGAGGTATTAAGTGCACATGGAAAGGCAGAGACAGTATCGCCACTAGGTGTAATTAATGAGGCAGAAATTAAAAGAGGAAAAGAATTTGGAAGTCTGATCAAGCAAAAAACAAAGGATAGTGTCAATAGTAGGGATACATTTAAAAAAATGCTTGAAACAGAAATGTTGGGTAAACCAGAAGATCCTTATAATAAAGAGCAAATTGATGAGATGAAGAATAAATTTGGGGAGGGTGAGTTTATAAGGATGGAGAATGGTGTGACTTTTGAAGATAAAATTGCGGGAGAAATAGCTAAAGACGGAAAAGATCAAGTTGATAAGTTAACCAATTTTCTTGATTACACAGCGATTTCAGCAGAGATAAATAAAGGCAGATCTCTAGAGGATGTATTAAAAGAGAAAGTGATAACAGAAGCTGATTGGAAGTTGAAACGAAACGCGGCGCTTGATAGCATTTTAAAGAATGATGGATTTAAAAGGGTATTTCCATTTCTGGAAAAGCTTGGGGAGACTGAGGGCAGATTATTTATTGAACAAACTATTGCGACTGATCCCGCATTGCAGGAAAAGATCGTTAATAAAATGAAGATCATGCAGGAGGAGGTAAAAAAACTTCCTGATGTCGAAAAGCAACAAAACGGAAATGCAGTTGAAGATAGTAGGGTAGGTCGGGTAGCGAAGGAGGGGGAGCTGGTCGGAAAGCTTGGAAACGTATTACCTGAGGCGGTTATAGATGTTATAGCGGAACGATATGCAAAAGTGCAAGAGGTAGCTACGGAACAGAGGCAGAAAGAAACAGATGAGAGTCTTTTGAAGCTAACGCAAAAAATGGATAAAAATTGGATAAGTTATGACAGGGCAAGTAGAGAAAGAACAGTTGAGGCTGAAAAAATTGGAGAAGATATCCGATTTTTGGCTTATCATGGCGAAAAAGGGCTTGATCGTTTGATTATGCGGGATCTTGAGTTGGGATTGTACGATGAACAAGGGAAGCCGCTTGAAGATAAAGATGGTTTTGCTATTACTTGGGAAAACGCAGATAAATCTCAGCTTTCGTCGCATGATAAAGCGTTATTTGATAAAGCTAGTGATAAATATGGGAAAGAATATCAGAAAAAATTATTGTCTGATTTCGGAATTGCGAGGGCAACAGAGAAAAAATGGCTTCGCGGGGTTGATAAAGATCTTAGATTGAAAGGATTTGAATGGACGCTGTTAAATCAAAATTTTGGAGACGAGCTTGAAAAGAATGTAGCAAAGTCGCCCGGGGGTGATAAAATTATGAGGGAGTTGAAGAACAGCGGGGTTGATAAGCAGAAGGATAAAGCAGGCTGGCTTATGGCACTTTTGTTACTTTTGGGCGTAGGTATTGCAGGGGTCGCGAAAGAGGCCGTTTCAGCTGAGTTTAGTGATAGGCTTAAATAGAAAAGGAGTAAAGACGTTTTAAGAAAGAACCTCGTATGTAACTTCAAGTAAAAATCTCTTATTTATATTTTTTTACTTAAAATTTTTTGAAAAAAATAGTTAAATTACCATATATTTGAAATCGAATTTATTTAGGCTTGACAAGCAGAATAGTATTTGCTATAAGATGTTCTAGGTATGGTAGAAGCAAAATTTACCCCACTTGAAGTACTTGCAGCACGCGGAAATACTAGCAGATTCAGTACCGTACGTTCCTTAGGTGGTGATGGTGGTGGATTAGAAATTGAACATGGTCAAAAATTTGCTGACGCCCTTATGGAAAAAGCGAAAAGGACTGTTGAGGAAGGTGGTAGGAGTATATTTAGAGAAGTTCTATTAAGTAAGAGAGAAAGCCCTTATTTTGAAAAGAATATCTCTGAAATGCGATCAAAATTCGGAGCGGGTCAGGTTATGGAAGATAAAAAGGGAAATCTTAAAGGGCCGGAGGAGGCGGTAGAGATGGCTAAAGAAGGAAGAAATCAAATTGATAAGATATCCAATTTTCTTGAGTATTGTGCCATAATAAATAAGCTTGATAAACCTGGATATATGATACCAGATGATCAGAAAGGAAAATGGAATGCAATGCGGGAAACGGCTTTTGTTGATATTTTGCGGATTGATGGATTTATGGAATTATTTTCCGTTATGAAAAGGTTTGATCCGGTGGAAAGGCAGGAATTTATTGAAGAAACATTGACGAGAGACCCTGCTTTGCAAATTAAGATTACCGGTAAAATGGATGTTTTACAGGAGGAGTCAAGGAAATTGCTGGAGGTCAAGCCGTGGGGCAGGGGGAAAAAAGAGAGTCTGGAGTTGCGGTTGTGGCAGGAGAGAAAGCTGGTTGATGATCTCGGAAATGTTATTCCGGAAGCGATAACAGGAGTTTTGGAAGAACGATATGACGCTATGATACAAGTACAGGAAAAAGGGCGGCAGAAAGAAGTTGTTATGAAAAAGGTTAAAAAAAATTTTAAGTATTTTTTTAGCGATGGATGGGGGTATATAGTAAAAGATATATTGATAAATAAATGTGGACTTACGGAGTATGAGGCTGGAGAGAAATTAAGAGATTATAAATTTTCTGTAGTAGCATATCAAGGACTTATAGATCAAATGGTAAGCAGGAAGCTTCCAATAAATAAGATCGAACGGAGCGAGGTAACGCAATTATCAAATAGCGAATGGGCAATAGATATTGTAAAAGGAAGTATTGAAGAAAATGAGGATAATAAAAGATTAGTGGCGGGGCTTAAAAAAGAGAAGGTTTTTGAATGGTTTGCAAAAAAGGATGGAAAGGATGTATTAAGTTATGATGCATTTTTAGATAGGTGGTACGAGGAATATCATAAGTTTAGTTCGTTATATAGTGCTTCTCGAAAGGGGCAGAAGTAGTATTTGCGGGGATGGGTGTAAGTAACGAGCGTTGATTGGATAATTTTCTTCTATATTTATATTTAAATTTTCACTTGAAAATTTTGACAAATGGGTGGATTGTTGATTTAGTTGTGTTTGTGAGCGAGGGGCAGGCAGGGGTACAGAGAGAAACAAGGAGAGATTTTTTGGATTTATAATTTTTGACAAGTTGTACGACTACTTGTTCAATATGAGTATATGACTAATCTAGTTGCTATATCAGACGCGCGGGCGAACTTTTATATAATTACTTTTGCCTCAGAGCAAGAAACAGTAATTATTGCAGCAATTTTACATAGACAAGGAGCATATAAATAAGTTTTTTTATTTTTAGATTTATATTTGACATGAATCATGGTTTTTGATAATTTGCTTGTATGGGTAGTAGGTGGAGAGTCATTTATTACGAATCAGGCAGGGGAGACAAGCCGGTACAAGATTTTATTGAGCAACAGCAAGAGCAAGTTCAGACAAAGATCATACGCATACTTGAGCATTTGGAAGAGTTTGGCACGCAATTTGGTACTCCTCATGTTAAAAAATTGACGGGAACGGAGTTGTGGGAGCTTCGCATCATGGGCGCAAATAATATCCGTATTTTTTATATCGCAGTAGAACAACAAGCGTTTCTACTTCTTCACGCCTTCAAAAAAAAGAAACAAAAAACGGACAAACGGGAAATACGAAGTGCGCAGGAACGATTGGCAGAGTATCGCGTGCGTAAGAGGAATTAACTATTGTAATATAGCAAAATTGTGATATTATAAATACATATGGATTTACAAACACACAAGAAACAATTGATGAAAAACCCAAAATTCAGAAAATTATATGAGGAATCTGAGATTGAGTATCAGATTGCGCGGGCTGTAATCCGGGCGCGAATAGAAAAAGGATTA
>JAHIGH010000271.1 GCA_018900295.1 Patescibacteria group bacterium
CCTATTACCGCAATAGCGACCTGTTTATCATAGCGAGTAGATACGAACCTTTCGGCTTAACCACTATGGAAGCAATGGCCTGCGGAACTATACCAATTGTCTCAAGCGTTGCCGGCAGCAGGGAAATCATCGTTGACGGACTAAATGGTTTTATAGTCGATACTCATGATCGCAAGTCTTTAGCAAGAACAATCGAGAAAGCGCTGACTGATTCCACTTTGCGCAAAAAAGTCGCGGAAAACGCCGCCTTCACTATCAAAGAGCATTACTCCTGGGATAAAACTGTCGACAAATTCCTTGCAGTTTACAAAAAACTCCTCTAAAATAATAGAAGCATTGTCATTACGAGGAGTGCGCCATCTGGCGAATGACGAAGCAATCCCGTGGGATTAAAATACTGCTCTATATGCAAAAGAACAATATTACTGTTTCAGTCGCCATCTGCACATACAATCGTTCAAAATATCTTCAAACATGTTTGGATTCTCTTGCCCATCAAGAAAACGTCGATCCGAAAGATTACGAACTCCTTATCATAGACAATAATTCAACAGACAACACCAAAGATATAACTACCGGATACATAAATAAATATCCATCCATTAAAATACGTTACCATCTTGAACAAAAAATCGGCCTCTCTCATGCAAGAAATAAAGCAATAAAAGAAGCTCGCGGCAAATACATAGCATACATAGACGACGATGGTATCGCCTACCCTGACTGGATATATCAAATAATAGAATTTACTCGCAGGCATCCTCACATAATGGCTTTTGGAGGACCATCATATAGGTATGCTGAAATACCCATCCCCAAATGGGCTCCTCCCGACTACGGCAATGTAGATCTTGGAGATAAAGAAAAAGAGGTTACAAAGCATATTGTAGGTTGTAATATGATATTCAAAAAATCACTTTTTGAGAAATTGGATGGATTCAATCCCTCTTTGGGCATGGTTGGCAAATCCATGGGATATGGAGAGGAAGACGAAATTTTTATTAAAATGATCAAATTTCATCTCCCAATGATGTACAGCCCCCACATAAAAATCAAACACTTATTACCAAGCTACAAACTTAATATGTTTTGGGAGTTAAAAAGTAGATTTATAAAAGTACAAACATTAATATTTTCTCAAAAAAGACTAGGGCGTGATTTAACAAATTTTACTCCTACTCTACAAAAGTTATTGTCTTTCCAAAACTTAATCTCAAAGAATCCTATTGAAAATAAAATATATAACATTTTACTTGCCTTTGATATTATTGTGGCGATGTTGTATGCCAATATTTTAAACGCTATTAAAAAATTTAAAAAATGAGGATAGCCATTATTTCTACTATTGAAGAATCTGTTCCGCCCCATAACTACGGAGCAGTTGAGTGGATCGTCTACCATCTTGCTCATGAATTAGGCATACGCGGACATGAAGTGGATGTTTTTGCTTCGGGTGACTCAAGAAAAGAAAAATATTATAATCTCATTCAAGTTACACCTCAACACCTTAACTCTATCCCAGAATTTAGAAAAAACGTAAAAATGAAACAGACTGCATGGCTGCTATCCATCGCCAAAATAATTTCTCTTCTAAAAAACAAAAAATATGATGTGATTAACAACCATGCCGGTTGGAGTTTTCTTTTTTTTGCCGATTTTGTCAATCCAAAACCAATAATGGTTCACCACGCGCCACTCAACCAGCAATATCAAAGACTCATATTCAAAAAACACAAAACTATAAGACATATTGCTCTTTCCAATAATCAACGCAGAGGATTCCCCGAGTTGAACTATTTAGCGACAATCTATAATGGTATAGATCTTAATTATTATCCCAAAACTGAAGAAAAACCTCAGGCAAACAATCTCGCATTTCTTGGCCGTATCAGCGAAAAAAAAGGAGCAATTGAGGCTGTAATAGCGGCGCAAAAATTAAAAAAACATCTCACAATTGCAGCCAGGGTAAACGCCGATGATGAAGAATATTTTCATAAATTTAAAGGCTATGTTGACAATAATTATGTCACATTTTTAGGAGAAATTCCCCACCTCAAAACAATACAGTTTTTGACCAATGCTCGAGCTCTAATCATGCCAGTCTCCTATGAGGACCCATGTCCGCTTGTACCATTAGAATCAATGGCCACCGGCACCCCCATCATCGCCTATTCCATGGGAGCCTTGCCGGAGCAGGTTATTGATGGAAAAACCGGATTTCTTATTAACCGATCTCAAAACGACATCCGCGGCGATTGGATCATTAAAAAAACCGGCATCGATGGACTCTGTGAAGCCATCAAGCGCATCTACTCCATGCCGGAAGAGGAATATCGTCAAATGCGTCTGAATTGCCGCAAGCATATCGAAGACCATTTCACCGTCAAGCGCATGGTAGACGAATACGAAAAGATGTACCAAAAAATATGCAAAAATTAAAAATAGCTTTTGTTTCCGTTGCAAGAAATCCAGTACCCCCAAAAATCAATACTATTAATGGGATTTCAACTATTAGCGCAATTATCGCAGAGGAACTGCAGGCAAAAGGACACGAGGTTAATTTTTTTTGTATGAAAGGATCCACAGTTCACACACAAAGAACAGAAACTTCTCTTTACTCAGTCACGGAGTTCTATGGAGACCAATACTACAATGCTTTGCCTGACAGAGTAAGAACTGAGCTGCAACAACCATTTAACGCGGAATTACATCTACTTTTATTGGAAAATATCGCTAAAAATTATTACGATATAATCCAGTTTCATACTTATCCCACAATTTTCTCTCTATCTTTTTCAAGAAGGATTACCATCCCAAAAGTATTCACTTTTCATAACCAGTTCTCTGAACCTTATAACAAAATTTTAGACATATATGCCGCCGACAAAAATAATTATTTTGTCTCAATCAGCCTGGCGCAAAGAAAATTTATAAGTGCTATTAAATATATCGGCAATATTTATCATGGTATAGATACCAATTTCTTCAATTATAACGAAAATGATAATAACTATATTTTTTATAGTGGAAGATTTCATCCCGAGAAAGGGCTTGATATGGCAATTTCTACTGCAAAAAAAACGAATAAAAAACTTATATTTACCGGCCAGGAAAGCTCTTCCGGCTCTGCTTATTACGATAAAGATATTAAACCATTTATAGATAATACACTAATTATCAATCAAAAACTTGACACGCAGAAAGAACTGGTCAAACTCTATTCTGAAGCAAAATTATTTCTACTCCCTATCCGATACGAAGAATCGTTTGGATTAGTCTTTGCCGAAGCTATGTCAACCGGCACTCCGGTAATTGCTTTTGCCAAAGGATCTGTCCCGGAGATTATTAAAGACGGCCAGACAGGCTTTATCGTCAACCCCTCCGACACCGATATCCGCGGCGACTGGATTATCAAGAAAACCGGCATCGAAGGCTTATGTGAGGCAGTCGAACGGATTTACGCCATGCCCGCCGACCAGTATCGTCAAATGCGTCAAGATTGTCGCAAACATGTTGAGGAAAAGTTTACCGTCGAGCGCATGGTAGACGAATACGAAAAAGTGTATCAAAAAATAATTAATAGCACTTGACATCACTATTTATCGTGCTAATATTGATATATAAGTTACTAAATATCGCTATATGCCTGATAGACTCATAAAAAGAACCGTTTTTGAACAAATCACCAAACACATAAGCGAGCCTGAAATGACTGTTATTTTAGGACCTCGTCAAACAGGAAAAACCACAATTCTCTCTCAATTAAAAACTTATCTTACTTCCAATCAAATTGCAAATGAAAAAAATATCCTGATCTTCAATCTTGATTTTATCTCTGATTTGGAATTATTCAAAAACCAATTAGATTTTTTCAATTATCTGAAAGCAAGAATTATCGCCAACGAAAAATTGTATATTTTTGTAGACGAAGCGCAGCGGATTGAAAACGCCGGAATATTCTTCAAAGGTATATATGATAAAAATCTACCGATAAAATTCGTTTTGACAGGCTCATCATCTCTTGAATTGAAAGCAAAAATTTCCGAACCGCTTACTGGCCGGAAAATGATCTTTAATATTTATCCGTTCGATTTTTTCGAATATCTTTTAGCAAAAGATGAATTTTTAGCCAAATTAATTTATTCTGACAATATTTCTGATTACGACAAAAAATCTCTTATGAATAACTTATACGACTTTATCATATATGGAGGTTATCCCCGTATAATCTTGGAAGATAACAAAGAAAAAAAACAGCATTTACTAAAAGAAATTTATTCCAGCTATATAGAAAAAGACATCATAGGCTTATTAAAAATCAGAAATTTCAGTGCTTATACCAAGCTATTGAAAATTGTTGCCGGACAAATAGGAGGCTTGGTTAATTATCACGAATTATCAAAAACAACCGCCCTTAGCTTTAGGACAATTGAATCATATATCGGGATATTAAAACAAACCTTCGTTATTGAGGATATTAGACCCTTTTTCAAAAATACCAGAAAAGAACTAAGCAAAATGCCCAAAATTTACTTTGTTGATTCCGGATTAAGAAATTTCGCCATATCTGATTTTAAGAATTTTAAAGAAAGAGAAGATCGCGGATCGCTTCTGGAAAATTATATTTCTTCTGTGTTTATAAAAAAACAAAACAGAAATACTAATTTCTGGAGGACAAAAGATAAAAGCGAGGTTGATTTTGTCATTTCTCTACATGACGGAGAAATTATCCCCCTTGAAGTAAAAGCCACGGAATTAATCAGCATGGAAATTACCAGGAGCTTCAGAAATTTCATTTCGCGTTATAATCCAAAACAAGCTTTCGTGGCCAATCTTTCCCGCCAGGGAGAAATGATTATTGATAAAACAAAAATCAATTTTATTTTACCATATGAAATAGAACGATTGTTTTAAACTTCACCGTCGAGCGCATGGTAGACGAATACGAAAAACTCTACCAACAGATCATCAGCTAACTCTGACCAAGTACTTTCTTATACAGATTTATATAGTTTGACGCCATTTTATCGGAAGTAAAATTTTTCTCTACATGTATACGACATTTCCTTCGCATCGTCATATATTCATCTCTTGGCATTGCATATATCCGGTCAATCGCCTCGCACAAACCTTCAATGCCTGTCTTTTTTATGATGAAGTCTCCTCTTATATCTTCATTTGAAGGATTGACAATAAATCCTGTTTCACCGTCAACAACTACTTCAGGTACCGAACCCCGCGCGTATGCAATAATTGGCGTACCGCACGCCATAGCCTCAATCATAACCAGTCCAAATGGCTCCTCCCACTGAATAGGGAATAAAAAAAGCTTACCATGTTGATATGAAGATATAAGCTCATGCCTATTAAGCTCATAACTAATAGTAATATCCTTAATTATTATTTTACTGTTTAACTCCATCTTTTTAATCCAGTTTGGTGACTCTAATTTCACTAAAGGAAATAAATTTGCTTTCTTATGTGTCTTTTTAATAACTCTAATTACCTCATCAATACCCTTATCAGCAATCGCACGGCCTACCCACACAATTTTTTCTCCACCTTCCGGATCAAATTTCCATATATTTTTTGTGTCCACTCCATGATAAATAGTCGCTGTATAATCTAAATCATGCATAGACGCTCTTTGGGCGTCTGACACAGAAACAAAATGGACATTTTTCACATCACGAAAAAATGATAAATACTTCCTAATTCTATCTATATCCAAACTATCATGCATCGTAACAACAATAGGTTTTTTTATAAATCGTGCAAACGGCAAAACAATCTCCCCATTGCCAATATTTATATGATACAAATCATATTTACCAAAATCCAAAAAAGCCTTTGAAATCAATGCATTCTCAAAGGCATAACAATACGATTCGCCAATATCTTTATCTGCCATACAAGATTTATAAGCAATACTTTCTATAGGTACCGGTAAATGAGAATCTCCTGAAGCAAAAGCGGTAATCTCAAGATTGTTTTTCTTCGCTAACTTCGCGAGGGAACGAATTAAAATATAAGCGAATATTTCTGTACCTTTTTTTGAATATTTACTTATAGCAACAAAGTTAGAATTAACAATAGCTATCCTCATCGGTAAATTATATTATAACACACTAAAATTAAGCCAAAAACCCTACCAACAAATCTCCACTTAGACTCAAGATTTTCGACTTTATAACTTGATGACTTTATAACTTGATGACTTTATAACTTTACAACTTTATGAACTTTAGTATCACCAACCACACAAATCTCCCAAGAGCCAACTGCCTCCTCCACCTCCACGGCTCACGGATCAATCGATACAACCACTCCATTCCCATTGCCCGTATCATAAATGGCGCTCGTTCGACTCTACCGCTGATATAATCAAATGCCCCTCCCACCCCCATCGCTACTTTAACCGGCAAATGATCGAGATTCTCATAGATCCACTCCTCCTGCTTCGGATGCCCAAACGCCACAAAAAGAATATCCATAATAGGAATCGAAGTCTTCAAGTCTTCAAGTCCAAAGTCTTCAGGTCCATTTTCACTATCACTTGACGACTTGACGACTTGACGACTTGACGACTTGACGACTTGACGACTTGACGACTTGACGACTTGACGACTTGACGACTTGACGACTTTATAACTTGAC
>JAHIGH010000025.1 GCA_018900295.1 Patescibacteria group bacterium
CTTATCGTAACATAAAAGACGCGAAGCGAAGGGAACTGTATTTAAAATCTAATAAGGGAAGAACTACCATTTTGACAATGCTCAAAAAATATTTTGAAGAAGAAAAAGAGAAGGTGTAAACCTATTCCAAATGGAAGGTGGCAACTCGTTTGAAGAAGAAAAAGAGAAGGTGTAAACCTATTCCAAATGGAAGGTGGCAACTCGCCTGAACAGTATTCCAAATAGTCGTTACGTCTTTTATAGAGGTGTCTTCTTGTAAAACAAGTTTGAGAATAGGCATTCCAGTTAGAGGATCATAACTTTGCTCTATTACAATTCCTGCTGAAAGAGGGATGGTATTGCGTAGTAAGTAACCCCTGAGTCCATTTACCCAAAATGGCGACAACTTATATTTTTTCACTAAACCAGCTAGATCTTGTTGGAATACATTATTAGGAGCCTTCATGCCGAAATATTTAAGTTTGACTGCATAGTCAGAATCATTCTTGTACTGTTCTCTAAATTTTGGGTATTCAATCTTTTGATATTTCCAATTTTCTTGATTGAGCGAGTTTTGCCATTTATCGAATTCTTCGTCCGAACAAAGTCCTTGTGAAGGAACATTCCATTTAACTCTTAATTTAGTAATATCTTCTCTAAATTTAGGTTGAATAACGAGAAGCTCTGTTTTCTGTCTGGTTTTCCGTATAGCCACCTCTAATTGTCTGTTTTCTGCTTCTTTGGAATGGGTTGTTTTTTTACGCATATTTTAGTAAGCTAATGGTAACAAATAGTAAGTCATAAAACAATGAAAATAAACGAGAAGATACCAGAGTTACTAACCATGAAGGAAACGTGTGGCTTGTTGAAGGTTCATGCTAATACCTTGCGTCAATGGGACAAGAATGGGGTTCTCAAAGCGGTGCGGTTTGGAACGCGGAGAGACAGAAGATATAAAAAAGAAGATGTTTTATCTCTTTTAAGAGGCGCTCCCGTTGATGATTGACCAACTATGACAAAAAACATAAAAAACAAACAGAAGAATCTTGACAACCAATTTCATGGTGGTAGAGATAATGCTCTCGGAAACACATATGAAGTGAACTTCTTTATTCAAAAAATAGTTGAGATGATCGTTGCAAATCAAAAAGGTGATTACGGTTATATAAAAATTAAACGCGGAAAGAGAAATGCTCACGTAGATGATATTTATGCTCAAACGAAACAAGGTAAAAAATTTTATCACCAGTGTAAGCGATTTTTACCTGATGACAGGAAAGAGCTTTATTCTGATTTTGTAAATGAGTACTTATCGGACAATCTTTGTGAATTGTGGTTAGTTACGCAGGGTTCAGCAAAAGAACTTAGAGAATTAACCTTATTGGCCAAGAGAGAGCCATATGCAGAATATATAAAACAACTTGATGGCGGTAGGTACAAAAAAGAAAAGACTGTTTTCAAATCAATTCAAAATTGTTTTCCTCAAGAAATTTCCAATTCCGAAACACAAACTTACGAATTCTTATTAAGATTTAACGTTTTGTTTTACGATGAAATTTGGTCTAAAGAGCAGATTGTGGATAAATTGAATGCGGTTTACGAAAGGGATTCTAGTGAGAGAATTAAAGATCGACTTTATTCTAAAGCTATGAGTGTGGAATGGGCCGATCGGGAAATAACTTGGGATGAGGTTAGGGTCGAAGTTCAATCTCTTAATCCACAATCAAATTACAATCTACCTAAGGGTAACAATTCTGGAAAATCAATTACTCCAACAACCAACAAATCAAGCCCTTTATCTATTCTCGCAGATTCATCAATTACTTTTAAAGATAAGCTTGATTACCTATTTAAATTAATTGACAACCAGGTTAGTGAAGAAGAGACACGAAAAGCACTTTGCATTATAAAGGAAGATAAAACTCTTACTTGGCATTTTCTAAAAAACTTGAAAGATCCAGCTTGGTTTCCAAAAATCAAAGACAGTGTTATAAAGACGATATCCGAAGACACAACTGATTCTGCAACAAAATATCAACTACTAAGCTTTTTTGAGAAATGTTCTGATACATTTTCCGACGAAATCTTCCCCTTCATACTTGCGTTAGAGAAAAATACTCAAAGCTACCACATTCTTTCTAATTTAGTAAAAACTACTGGTTTATTAAAACCAAAATCTTCTGAAGCAATAGAACTCCTCTGGCAATTTTTTGATGATCTTGTAGAGCATCAACATCCTTGGGTAAGACGCGAAATCCCCAAAGCATTACTTTCTTTCATTAATCTTAATGAGGATAAAATTTTCGAGTTATTTAAAAGATTATTTACGTATTCACCCTCTCCACAAGATGTTACTCAAGGAAGTCCGACGTTAGCTTTGACATTCCAAGGTAATGACAATGAAAATTGGGTTTTTGAAGAGACTATTCAGGCACTCAGTGAGCTCTTATCAAATCCAAAATATGCTGAAAAAGCCCATACACTTGCCAGAGAAGTTGAAAAAACAGCTTTGGCTGAAGACGAGAAGTTACATGACTCAGAGGAGGGTATCACTCTAGACTATTCAAGTATTTGGCTATCAAACAAATCGTTCGACAGTTCAAGGCTGGAATACAATCATGATCGGAAAGAAAGAGTGATTCTGGAGATAGAAAAATCCGCTAATGCGTTGATTCCCGAGAATCAAGAATTGGTTAAAAATTTGTTGATAAAAATGCTTGAAGAAAAATATGAAGTCTTCTATCTAACAGTAATAAAAGTATTAATTAAACATTATGATAAATTCGCTGCATTGAGTAAGTCTCTGGTTTTCGATCCAAGTCTATGGAATGTACATAACATCAAAAATTATTTCCTTCAAACATTGACGACTGCCTATCTCAAAACAGTTAACGACAAAGAATTGGCTGATTTTGTAACCATAATAGATCAGCAAAAACTTGGAGACGATAGAAAAACATTCTATTTAAAACAAAGCATGCTAGTTTCGATACCAGAGGATCATCGAACAAAGGATATAAAAGATAAGTTAAATGAGGTTTCGGAGGCTCTAAAGGTAAAACCTGGAATAGCTAAGCCGTTTGCGGTTACTACTTGGTCTGGCATTAGACCTGATATTACCGTTGAGGAGTTAAAGAAGAAGAATGAAGATGAGCTAATTCAAATAATGGTAGATTCCTCTAATGGGAAAAGAGCGGCTTCATACGATACGGCTCCCGTATTCGCGCAATTAATTGATCAAAAGGTTGATTTATTGCCCAATCTATTAATGAAGATGAAAGGTAAAAAGATAGCTGCCGATTTCGCTGGAGAAATGGTTGAGTCTTATAAGAATAAAAAGCCCACCGATATTGTTGGAATTGCCAATTTAATCTCGTTATTAGATGAGGACGATTCATGGGCTCGTATAGAAGTAGCTCGATATTTCAATGAACTTTGTCGAAAGAAGGAAATTCAAGATTATACAAACGAAGTAGTCGGTAAAATTAGAGAAGCTTTACTAGCCCTAACGCATGACAAAAATCCCGAGGCCGATGACAACATTAAATCTAGCAACCCCAGACCAGACGATGCTATTACAAGAGGGATAAATTCTGTCAGAGGAATTGCCACGGAAGCGCTCGTTGCATTTTGTCATTATTTTCCCACTGATCAAACAGCCTCTAAACGATTAAAAGAGTTGGCAGATGATAATACAAACGCAGTTAAAGCTACTTTAATTTATTCTCTTCGATATCTAATCGGCAAGAATTTTAGCCTTTGCGAAGAAATTATTACCAAATTCAGAAATAGAAGAGACCCTGAAATTGATTTTGCATTGATTCACTTTTTCTCGCAACTTGATTGTGAGAAATTTCTTCAATATCAAGATTTTGTTAAATTACTTTTTAACACTTCCAACGAACAAATCAGTGAAGATATGGGTGAATTAATCGGTTACCGATATATAAATGGATGTGACGTGCAAGCTCTACTTGATGAGATAATCGGTAACCGCAAAGGTACAAAGCATACTCTGCGTTCACTAGCGTTTGTATTTGAATCTCAAATGGGAAATCTTATCGGACACCCAAGTGACGTAAAAATCGCTAGTTATCTGAAGAAATTAATGAATCCTCAAAACGAACCTGAGGTAATTGAACGAGCCGCATTTGTGTTCCAACGAGACGAAATTAAACCAGAGCAGTTTGAATTTATGGATAAAAATGGATTAACCACAGAGTTGATTCTTAATAAATTTAATTTACCCGCCCAATCACATCTTGTAGATTATCTACAAAAATGTGTAGAGATCAATATATCGGTAGAAAGATGTGTGGAGTTGTTACACACCCAGGTTACCTCGGCAGAGGCAATTTTAAGTGATCACCTAATTATTGGGAAAATTGCCAGTATAGTTGCAAAACTCTTACAAACTAAATTGTCTGATAAAACAAAGAAACTGTTAGAAGATATATTTAATGCAGGACTCGAAAGAGGATGGGATGAGATCTATGCGATTTATTATGATTTAAGAGAAAAAAATGAATAATTCAAAAACTACAAAGCCAAAATTAGAAGAAAAGAGATTTAGTCTTACGCCTAACTCAACAAACTTAATTCTCCTTACATCTGAAAAGGGACACGAAATCGGCGAGCAATTTACGATGAATTTACTTGGAATACCACAACAAGCTTTGGATATCCCAACAAAGCAAAAAGAGGAGCTATTCCTTATATCTATAGAAATTTTTAAGAAACTTAGTAAATTAGCAAATGCAGTTGATAAATATGCCGAAGAAGAAACTAAGTTGATAGAAGAGTTTAAAATGAAAGTACAAAAGGATGGAAGGCGGATAGCGCATCAGTCAGATATATTAGAGGCTGCAATTGAGGAAGTACTTAGCCAAGCAAAATCCGCGCTAGATGTACTTATGAAAATGTTTGAACCACTATTGGGGATTAAATTACATACTTATGGAGAAAATGGTGACAAATTAATCAAAGCATTGAAAAATAATACGCCAACAGAAGATAAAAACAAGATTGCCACTATGATTCAAATAGTTGAGCTCTTCAAGCCATATTCGGAGTCCATCATAGGATTACGAACAACAACTCAGCATTACAAAAATATTCAAATGACACCGTTAATAGCTGTTGCTGGTGAAAAAGACTCGATTGATATTTTGGTACCCAAAATATCCCAAAATCAAACCGCCAAGGAATTTTCCGAGATTGTATATCACAATATCTTTGTCTTCATAAGAGATCTCATGATATTCTCGTTCGCATCAAAGTTTTATAGTGGGATAGTTCCTGTGGTTATTGAAGAGAGAGGTCCTAGGATAAAGAAAATTGGTGTAACTATCTCTGAAAACGCATTGAAAAAGTAGCTTATGAATAAAGATGCTATAAAAGCAGCAATCGAAACCATTATTATCCAAATAGAGGTTGATTATCAAAGATCTCAAGGAATGATTCTGACAGAGGACGACTTAATGTCTATCATCTTTCAGATGTTATCTAACAACTATCCTGAACTAGCAAATCCTAAGCCCACAGAGGATGAGTGCATACTGGCTCCCATGTTACATACGGAGTTATCTTGGTACGACAAGCATGGAAAACTAACTATTAAACCAGATATAACCATATTAGATCCTAAATATTTAAGCATTTTGCATAAAAATGGTGAAAAAGTTGACTTGCCTAGAAAAGAATACTCTTTTAGGGGCGATGCAATTCTGATGGAGCTAAAATTTATTAGAAGTAGAAAAGGTATCACAAATGCAACAATTAATGGTTCTCTTAAAAGAGATATTGAAAAGATAAAGCGATTGTTCTTGCGACTTGAGGAACAAGGCGCGCCATACGATCTATTTTGCTATTTTGTAGTTTTCAACAAAACTGATATTAAGTGTCCAGAGTTTGATGAGTTTTTAAGGCTGACCAATAACGAAGCAGTTGGCAGATATAAAATGCTTTATGCAAGCGGAAGAGTTGAGTTCAGCTAATCGATAAGACAAATATATCAAACTATATCACCTAGATTTGAAACATACAGGCTATGCGGTGTCTCATTTGTCTCATTTAGCCTTGATGTGAGACAATCAGTTATAAGGATGAGAAGGTCCTAGACCGTACCGCTCAGCAAGGCACAATTCTGCGCCTTGCTCCGCAGGAGTAAGAAAATAAGCAGAATTTTGCCGCAGCCAGGTACCGACTGGTACCTGAGCAAATATGAAATTTTATTACATATATGTACTTCATAATTTCCGTAAAAACTTCA
>JAHIGH010000026.1 GCA_018900295.1 Patescibacteria group bacterium
CTACGAATTTAAACCCTCTCCCTTTCACCGTCTGGAGATATAGAGGTTTATTGGGGTCTTCCTCTATTTTCCGTCTCAGCCTGAAAATCAACTGGTCAACCGCCTGGTCTGTTATCCCGGCCGTTGACTTCGCGCTTGTCCATACTATGGAAATGACCTCATTTCTCTCAATTACCCGCCCCTGATTCTGCAACAAATACCACAACAACCGGAATTCCGCGGAAGTGAGGCTGTCCGACAAAATGATCTCGCCCTTTCGTATGGAATCCGTATTCTCGTCATACACAATTTTTTCCTCCCCCGACTTCACAAGCACCTTTGAAGATTTCACCCAAATTGCGAAAAGTGGGATCTGGATAGTTTTATCCTTTATAAGTCCCGACTCTTCAAGATACCGGTCAACCGCCGGATCCTCATAGGTATTATGCAGGATATCCGATTGCTCCGCAGGACTAAGCGACAACCAAATCTCCGCCAATGCCGCCTGAATTGATTTTTGTGTCGATAAAAAATCCTCCATATTTTTTTCCTTTCCGTCATTTGCGAGCCATGCTTCAATCCCAAGCCGCGTCAACTTCGCGTATCCCCCTGTCAACCGCAATATTTCAGAATACGCTGTTTTACTCACCTTTTTCTTAGTCAATCCCTCAAGGTAGGAAAGTATAAAATTATTTGATGCCTCATCATAAAATTTTATGTATACAAGATGCCCAGCCACGAATTCATAAAAATCCGAAAGTAACATCGGATCAAGCAAAATCTCAAGCGGCCTGTCAATGGAAAAAATAACCGAGAATCTATACTTCGCGCGGTTACGCAAAATCCGAAGGTTCGTAAAAAACTCGCCTGTAACCGAAGGCACATACTCCTCAAACCGGTCAAAAAGAAATACCAGTATGAGCTTTTTTTGTATTGCCAAAAAGTCCACCACCTGCTTAAGTTCCTGAAACAAAACCAGCTCGTCATGAAAGCTCAATGCCTCGCGGAAAGACTCGTTCACCACTCTGTACTCCTCCATCATGTGCTGATCGCGCAATGAATCCGCCAGACTCAGGAACAAAAATTTCATTGCGTCAAAAAGCGGCCGCTTGCGGATCTCGGAAAAATCTACCATCACAAAAAGCATTTGGAGATCATCCCTCCCCAAATGTTTATCCCGTATCTTTTTATTATATGCCAACAGCTCCAAAAGATCCGACCTACCCACCCCCGGCAAACCGAGAAGCTGGCACGAATTGCCCTCCCTCACAAAATTCAATAGCTTTTCTATTTCAAAATGCCTGGCATTCTCAGGATAAAGAGACTCAAAATGATCTTCTTCCATACATCTATTCTATACCCCTCTACTTTCAAAATGCAAAGATATAATACCTAACCCTCCTCCGCTAAAGCTACGGAAGGGCACGGCGATACTTTGACTTGTGCCTTCGAAGCCTATAAGGCGAAGAGGCAAAGCTCCGGTAGGTATATACCAAATTATTGCAAAATGATTGCGTAGTGGTATATACCACCTCCCAATCCTTTTGCAAAATTAGGAAACCACAACCACATCTCTATCAACAATTAAACAGCTACGCATTTGTATCCATGCTTTTGCTGCTATAATTTAGTAATTGAAATTTATTTAAAAATTTAAAATTTAAATTATGCCCAAATATCTCTTCTTCCTTATCCTTACCGGCCTTATTATTTTTTTACCTACAATTACCATTGGTTTTACTTTTGACGATATCGCACAAATTGTTAACAACAAATACGTTCACCATAAGGAAAATTTGCCGATGTTCCTTAAAAGCGGTATTGCCGCGCCGGGAGAAAAAAACGGATTTTTTACCTTTTTTTACCGACCTTTTCCCTTCATGCTCTATACGCTTTTATATGATTATGGCAAAGGTAATCCCCTCAATTTTCATGTAGTACAGTTATTCTTCTTTCTTTTAAATACTTGCCTTGTTTTTATCTTGTTCTCCAAATTCTTCTCTTCAAGGCTCTCATTTATCCTTTCCCTTATATTTCTTGTCCATCCCATAAGCCAAACACTTGCCACCTATATTGCTGATTATTTTGATACTTTTTCTTTCTTCTTCGGCATGCTTGCGCTAATCATAATCATCTCAAAAAAAATTACCATCTGGCCCAAGGCAATCCTTTCCTGTATTTTACTGTTTTTTTCTCTGCTTTCCAAAGAATCCGGAGCCCTTTTCATCCCTCTAATTTGTTTCTACGGAAAACTCTTCCATTATTTAAAAATGAAAATATACTCTTTTTCCTTGCTCTTTGTGGTCATTCTCTATGCCTTACTTCGGAATAATGCCTATCACAATCATTTCCTGACATATCTCTCATCCTATCCTCTCGAACAACCGTTTCTCAATCGCATCCTCATGATTCCCACACTTCTTTTTTATTATTACAAAGAAATTTTCGCTCCCGCTTTGTCTGAGCCGGGAGTAAAAGAAATTACCCAAAATCCTCCACCCCTCCTCATAATATTAGGCACTCATCTCTTGCTAATAATTGGGACTGTTGCTTATACGCTTTTTCTAAAAAAACACCATCCCAAATTTCTAAAAATATTCCTTTTTTTTCTCTGTTGTTTTTTCTTAGGCATTATTTTATACGTACAAATACTTCCATTAGATATGTTGATAGAAAGACGTTGGCTATCGCTTGCTCTTGTAGGCGCATTGGGAATGCTGGGTGTTGCGGTCACTACTTTTCCTATTAGGTCAAAAAGATTTATATTTATATTCCGGATTCTAATTGCTTTATATATTCTTGCCCTAACATCAGCAACTATAAAATTAAATCTCGATTTAAAAGAATGGTGGCTTCACATCGCCCCCCAGCCATAAAAAAAATCAAAGTCGCTTAAATCTTGACAAAAAAATTATTCCTCGAGCGTAGACGGCCTGCCTGCCGGCAGGCAAAGATTTGACATTTGACATTTGACATTATACTGTATATCTATGGATCTTTTTTCTCTTAAAATCGGCAATCAAACCATCAACGCCCCCACCAACCTCCCTCAACCTAGTACAGACATGGTAGGAAAAATTCTTAGCAACGGTATAAACATATTTCTCATAACAGGCATTATTGTAAGTGTCCTGGTCATCGTCTGGGGGGGCATTAACTGGATCACCTCAGGCGGAGACAAACAAAAGCTCGCCTCAGCCAAAGCCCGCATCACCTGGGCCATTATCGGACTGATTATCATGTTCGTCTCCTTTTTCATCATCAATATACTCAGCTACTTCTTAAAAATCAACCTTCTAAACATCACAATCTAGCACAACCTAAACTCGACCACTTTAGGGTATTGACAAATGATTTTAAAATGTTTTAGTATTAATACATACTTATGAAGAAAATAACAGCAGCCATCTCAGCAACAGCAGCAACTCTCATCGCGGCAACACCGGCTTTTGCACAAATAAACCTCTGCGGTAACGTCTCCGCAGGACAAAAAGTCTGCAGTCTTACTAGTAATACATTCGGTGCGGCAATAGGCAGTATAATTACTACCTTGATGATAATCGCAGTTATAATTGCTGTATTTTTTCTTGTCTGGGGCGGTATCAAATGGATCATGTCAGGCGGAGACAAAGCCAAAGTTGAGTCGGCCAGAAATACAATCATTGGCGGCATAGTCGGATTAGTTCTCGTCTTCCTTGCTTAC
>JAHIGH010000256.1 GCA_018900295.1 Patescibacteria group bacterium
AGCAAATCCGACCTGACCATTGAAATTTCATCGATAACAATTACGTCAATTTTTTCATACAAATTCTTTTTGTCTCCTTTTTTATATATTCTTTTGACACTCTGTAAAGTGACATCCGGCTTAAATTTGAAAAAAGAATGTATCGTCTGTCCCTTCACATTAAGGGCCGCGACTCCGGTCGGCGCAAGAACCACAACTTTCTTTTTTGTTTTGCTTCGAAAATATGTTAAAAGCGTAGACTTACCCGTCCCCGCCCTTCCTGTTATAAAAACATTCTTATCCGTCTTCTCCGCTATATCCAACGCCTTCTGAAACTCAACATTTAATTCAATCATATCTATATATAATATCACCAACTCAAATAATAAACATTAAAAATTTAATGTCATTGCGAGAAGACTAAAGCCGACGAAGCAATCTCTCTCTAAAATCCTCCATTATTTATTTACAACATTCACCTATACCACTCCGCAATCATTTTGCAAAAACTTGGTATATACCTACCGTAGCTTTGCCTCTTCGCCTTATGGGCTTTGAAGGCACAAGTCAAAGTGTCGCCGTGCCCTTCCGTAGCTTTAGCGGAGGAGGGTTAGGTATTATACTTTTTGCAATTTGAAAGCAGAGGGGTATATATCTGAAGAGATAAGCGGATTAATCAAAGTTTAATTAAAGCCATCATTGGAATTAGAGGAAATTTGAAATTGCTGCATAATGGGAAATTGATTATAAAACCATTCCTGAAATACCGGATTCACATAAGCTATTGAAAATGCAAATGCCAAACCAATCAAAATAACTCCTATTATTGTTACTATAATTCGTCCCATTCCCCTCTTGCCGAAAACAAGCTGTAAACCTAAAAGTATGATAACCAATGGCCAGAATCGCCAGAGGATATCCCAAACATCCCAGGAAAGTATTCCGAAATTATTCAACAAAAAAATACAACCCGCGCTTATCAAAAGCAAGGCACTTATATAATCAGGATCCTTCTTACAACAATTCACTTTTTCTCCACTTGTAACAGTTTGTTCTTGTATTTTTGGTTGTTGCGTATCTATTTTATTCATTTTTTGGACAAAATATAAAACCCAAGCAATACCAATATCAAAGGCCAAAATTTACCTATATCCAACCCTATTCGCAAACCCAAATTGTCAAAAAGTATTATCACGCCGAAAACAAGCAAAAGTAACCCTACTATTACCCGTCCGTTATTTCCCTTGTCTCCTTGCAGACCCTGCACAAAACCGCAAACCCTATCACGAATTCCAAAAAAATTATCTTTAACAATCTGTTTTGTATCTTCAGGGGTATTCATGACTTTGTCTTTCGTCGGCAGGACAATCCAAAGAACAATGTAAAGAAGTACACCTGACCCGTGAATAATTGTGAATAAAACAAAAAGTAGCCGGATAATTGTCGGATCAATATTGAAATATTCTCCCAATCCCTGCGCTACCCCTCCGATAATCGCGTTCTTTTCAGAACGATACAACCTGCTTGGAGCAGTATTGCTCCACTTTTCCTCTGTTTTTTCCTTAACCATATACCAAATATTATACCTCTCTCTCCTCAAAATGCAAATCCAAACCCAACCACTTTATTTATACACTCCACTTTTAATTTTTCATTTGCCTTTTTGATTTTTGATTTTTGCCTGCCCGCCGACTTGTCCGCCGTAGCTTTAGCGAAGGAGGGATTTTTGATCTTTATAACTCCCTCTCCTGCCGAAGTTTTTCAAAAACAACAATAGCCGTAGCTACGCTTACGTTCAGAGAAGAAAGCTGGGATTGCATTGGGATATGGACAAATATATCACAATATTTTTTCAATGGATCCGTAAGTCCCGAATCCTCCCCGCCGAAAACAAAAGCAACAGGGCCCCGAAGTGTAAGTTCGGAATATATAGTTCCCATTCCGCTCTCTACCCCAACAATAGGAATGCTATAATCTTTTAATAATTTCAGCGCGTTAAACAAGCTTTCGGAAATCAACGGCACATATACCGCTCCTCCCATTGATACTTTCGTCACCACAGGCGTTAATTCATGCACCCCGCCCGGATTAACTATCACCGCGTCTACTCCCCCTCCCCACGCGGTACGAAGAATCGCCCCGAGATTTTGTTCATAATCAAGCCGGTTAAATAAAAGGATAAATACATCTTTCCCCTTTTTATTTGCCCTGTCCAGAATCTCTTTCAGGGAAACCGGTTCTGCTTCCATCTGCGCCATAACATTTTGCGCTTTTACCGACCCCGCCATCTGCTTTATTTGCTTTGACGGCATGATACGAAGTTCCACATTTTTTTTCTTTGCCAGAGTTATAATCTCTTCTATTTTCGGATCATGCAAGCTTTCACTGGCAATCATTAACGACTTTATCTTCTTATCGGAAATCAAGGCGTCATGAACCGTATTCCTCCCTTCCAAAATAATATATTTACTCATACCAACTTATTGTAATTATAACACTAAAAAAACATACTAAGGGCTCATTTGCTAATAACCTGAATGATTATTTATAATTACTGCCCTTAGTGCCGCATCTTTCAATAAAAAAACATTCAAGTTATAAACGGATGCGGCCTAAAACAAAATAGAGCCGGATCACATAGAGGGCGGCGATTATAAACACGAGTTGAAGAATATTAACGCTTGACAAACGTATATTACAGAAATATACTTTATTTGTGAGAATATTTCCTCAGCCAATCATTTTTGAATGGAATAAAGGTAATATCAAAAAGAATTATGAAAAACATAGTGTTACAAATCAGGAAGCAGAGGAACTTTTTAGTAACGAACCATTTATGATTTCAGAGGATACAAAACATTCGACTAAAAAGGAACAGAGATTTCAGGCGTTAG